>JAUJMI010000048.1:0-5105 GCA_030446945.1 Longimicrobium sp.
GGGCGGCCGCGCCGCGCCACCCGCGCCGGCGGGCGGGCGGCGGGTGGGCGGGGGGGGCGGGGCGCCCCGCCCCCCGCCCCCCCCGGCGGGGGCCGCCCCGGGGGGCGGGGGGGGGGGGGTGGGGGGGGCGCCCGGGGGGGCCGGGCGGGGCGGGGCCCGGGGCGCGGGGGGGGCGTGGGGCCAGGGGACAGGGGACAGCCCCCCGGCTCGTGATCCTGAGCGGCGGCCGCGCGGCACTTTGGCGGTGGAAGACAGCCGCCGAGGAAGGGCGAGGGCGGGCAGACACGCAGGTCACACGCAGGTCTGCCCCGACGAATGCCCGTGCGCCGGGCGGGGGTCGAGGCAGGCCGAGCGCGGGCGCGATGAATCGTGCCCCTACGGAATCGGTGCGCGGCGAGCAGGGCGAGGAACGGGCGGGGTGGGAGCCCGGGATGCAAACGCCCCCTCCCCCAGCAGTTTTTGGGGGAGGGGGATGCGTCGCGGAGCGACGCTGGGGAGAGGGGACTGCGACTAGCCCAGCCACTCCTCGTCCTCTTCGTCCTCGTCCTTGGCGGCGGGCGCGGCCGGGGCGACGGGCTTGGGGCGCGGTGGGTTGGGGGAGATCAGGACGTTGGAGGCGGCGGCGTAGAATGGCGGCGCGTCCGGGTCGTCCAGGCGGATGTGCAGGAGGCGGCTCCCATCCCCCGTCTTCCCAAGCACCGCGGCGATTTCGCCGAGGCCCGCCGAGCAGCACACCTCGTCGCCCACCTTGGGGGCGCGCTCCGCGCCCGTGCTCCAGCCCGGGTACGCCGCGCGGTCGATCCGCAGGTCGGCGTTGGGACGCCGGCCGTTGGTCTCCGGCGCGCTTTCGGGGCGCGGCACTGCGCCGGCCCCCATCGAAAACCAGCTGCTCATCTCACCTTGCACGGAACGGGACAGCGGACAACCGGGGCGCCCCCGGAGCGATCCCGGCCTGTCCGGGAGCCGCTTACTTGTGCCGGAACGTGATCCGGCCTCGCGTCAGGTCGTACGGCGACATGCTGAGGGTCACGCGGTCCCCTTCCAGCACGCGGATCTTGAACTTCCCCATCTTGCCGGCCGCATAGCAGAGCACGATGTGCCCGTTTTCCAGCTTCACGCGGTACTTGCGGTCCGGGAGCACCTCGCTCACCAGCCCTTCCACCTCGATTCCCTCTTCCTTAGCCAATTGTAGCCTTTTCGCTGAAGAAAATCCAATGCACCAAAAAGCCCGCGGCATGCGTCAGGCGGTGACGCGCGCCGCGGGCTGTGTGCAGGGCCGGACGCACCGGCCTCGTGCACGAGGGCTTACCCCGTCTTCCAAAGATAGCGTCCTCAAGGAACCGGCACAACGACCTTGCACCTGAATCGTGAGCAGAATCCCGCATAACGACTCCCTGAACGGGACGGTAGCGCGCGGCGCGAACGTGCTCCACGCGATGCTGTGCGAGCGCACGAACGACCTGCGGCGCGTGGGGCTCGAAGACTTTCGCGAGTGGCTCGAACGGCAGCTTCCCGGCTGGCGCCACGATCCCGTCTTCGCGCAGCGCGAACGGATCCGCGAGCTGCGCCGCGCCTCCCCCGGCCTGCGCGCGCTGGAGCGGGAGCGCCGGCACGTGGCCAGGGCGGACGCGGATTCGGCCGAGGGTGCGCGGCTCCGTGAGCTGGAGGAGGAGCTGAGCGGCGTCGTCAGGGCGGTCGAGGGGCTGACGGGCGCGGTGAAGGACGCGGACGAGCACCCGCGCGCATCACTTCGGGAGAAGCGGAACGGCTTTCGCGCACGCCGTGCCGCGCTGGAGGCCGAGCGCGACGAGCGGATCGCGGCGAGCCCCGAGCGCGTGCTGCTCATGCGGCTGGATGCGGAGGTGAAGCGCCTCCGCGACGCGAGCGGCGTCGGCGCGCAGGAGGCACGGCTGGACGAGATGATGCGCGCGCAGGGACGCCGCTCCGGGCGCGCGGGTGGCGGATTTGAGGCGGCGGCGCTCCGGGTGGTCCGCGAACGCCTCCTCCCGGAGCTGGGCGACGGGCCGCTCACGGTCCTGACGGGTGTCAGGCTGGGCACGGCGCGCACGGAGCTGGACCAGGTGGTCGTGCGCGGCTCGGGCGGCTCCCCCGTCGAGGTGCTCGCGGTGGTGGAGGCGAAGCGAAGCCCGAACGACGTGGCGCACGGGTTCACGCGGCGGCAGGCGGACCTGGCGTGGCTGGCCGGGCACCGCGCCGCGTACGATCCGGCGCGGCACGTCACGCGGCACTTCCCCACCGGCCACTTCGACCGCGCGGTGACGCACGAGCAGGACGGCGCCCGCTTCGTCTTCGACCCCACCTCCTTCCGCCGCTTCCGCCCCGAGAATGGGCACATCCTCGCCGGGCTCTACTTCGTCACGCGCGCCGCGCCGCTCGCGGGCCTTTCCGGCGCCGCGCTGGGCCGCCTCCGCCACCGCGTCGCCACCGATGAGCGCTTTGCCCCGGCGGATGACGCGTACCTCGCGGAGCTCCTCGCCTGGTGCCGCAGGCTGGCCGAGCCCACCGAGACACCCGACGTCCTCGCGCTCTACGCCGCCGGGCCGGAACGCGCGCGGCAGATCCTCCTCCTGGCTCACCCCCCTTCCTGAACGCAGCGCCACGCCGCGCCTGCACCTTCGCCATCATGTGGAGGCAGGTACCGCGAGGCGCTTCGTTCAGGAAATGGAGCGCCCCCTGTCCGCGCCCGACAACAAAAAACGGAAGCGAGGAGAAGTTCTCCGCGCCTCCGCGTCTCCGCGTGAGCCCCGCTGTTCCGGGCTGAGGTGCGCTACCGCGGCGGAATCGGCACGTCGAACTCGCCGTGGGTCGAGCGAGAGCCGTCGCCCCGGGTGCCGCCCTTGTGCTGGAAGGCGACCACGGCTAGCGGGCTGTCGCGGCGCACGGCGGCGGCGCCCGTGCCCGGCTGCGGAAGTGCTTGCTCGCCCGCCAGCGCGGAGAGCGGCGGCGTCGCGGGACGCTTGCGGCGCGGCGGGAAGCGGGCCTCCAGCTCGCGCCACCAGGTGCCCTCCGCGTTGGAGAACTCGCGCGGATAGGTGCGCGCCGCTTCGGCCAGCGCGACCCGGGTCAGGCAGTACCGACAGGTGCCGGCGCGGCGGCAGTCGCACTCTTCGTCTTCGTGGTACTCCAACAGGAGGGCCAGAAGTCCCGTCAGCAGGTCCATCGGATGCGGAGAAGGTGGAGGGGAGCCGGACTGCGCAAGGAGACGGACGCGCCGCCGCAAACCCTTGCAGGAGACAAGGATAACGACTTGCGGCGCATTGCGCTACGGGGACGTGCGCAGAGAAGCCGGGGGGAGGGCACCCGGTGCCCTCCCCCCGCTTCATTCTCCGCCGGCCGCGTGCTACCGCGTGCGGACGATGGAGAGCCGAACCTCGGGCGGGGCGGCGTTGGGGAGCGTGTTGAACGCCGGGCCGCGGGCGAAGAGGGGGCGCAACTCCCGGCGCTCCCGCATGCGCAGGCGCCGCTCGAAGCCGCCGTCGCCGCCCGAAGCGCCCTGGCTGGCAGCCTCGGCGGCGGCGCGCGACAGGGTCGGCCCGTCCGGCGAGAGCGTGGGGTTGGGCCCGCCCACCGGCCGCACGATCCCCGTGGCCGTTACCGTGACGGCGGCGATCTCACCGCCCCCGGTGGAGGCGTAGAAGGGGATCACGACGTACTCCGCGCCCGTGGCGCCGCCCTCCAGGCAGAGCGCGGAGGCCGCCGCGCCGCTGGCCTGGAACACCTGCCCCACCGTGCCGAGCGGCACCGGCGTGCAGGCGCCCGCCCCCGTGGCGCCGCCGCCGGCGGTGCGCACCTCCGCGCGGACCGCGGCCAGCACGCCCAGGCGCAGGTACGCGTTCCCCGTGGCCGCCAGGTCCACCCGCCGCGGCACGCCGTTCTGCAGCGTGTCCACCTTGAGCCGGAAGCCGCCCAGCCCCTGGTTGCTCAGCACCTGCCGGAAGTTCCAGCTGGGGTGCGTATACGTGGCCGGGACGGGGACCGCGTCGTCCGTGTAGATGGCCACGCCCCAGTTCTGGAAGACGGGGAGCGGGTCGGTGCCCAGCTGCGCCGTCAGATTGGCGATCCCGCGCGTCTTGGAGTTGACCAGGTTGAACCAGAAGTCGCGCTCGCTGCCCCCCCTCTGGTCCGCCGCGTAGCGCAGGAACTGCCAGGCGGAGCCGCGCGTGGCGAGGTCGTCGTCGGGCTGGATGGGCGAGTTGGCGCTCGGCGCCTTGTAGTACGCGCTGAGCCGGCCGAAGTTGGCGGTCTGGTAGCGGTTGAGCGCGTCCAGCCGCGTCCGGTCGGAGAAGAAGGCCTCGGTCAGGGCGATGTTCTGCCGCGGCCCCAGCCCCGGCGCCGCCGCGTAGAAGGAGAGCTCCTCCGCGATGTGCGCCAGCCCCTCGTCCAGCCAGGTCTCCTCGAAATCGTCCGCGTCGTTGACGTACAGGCGGCGCGAGGCGTTGATCAGGTGCTCGAACTCGTGCGACAGCGTGCCGAAGGCGGAGCTCTGCACGTAGCCCTTGGAGCGCGCGTTGCCGTTGATGCTCCCCGTGGGGTCCGGCGCCAGCAGGTAGAACAGCTCGCGCACGTTGCTCGACGCGCACGCCTGCGCCTGCGCGTTGTCCTTGCGTGGGAAGAGGTCGCGCCCGAAGAAGAAGCCGCCGACGATGAAGTCCGAGTTGCGCGGCGTCAGCTGGTTCACGGCGCTGGTGAACAGGATCAGGACCCGCCCGTTGCGGTCCACGTCGCTGGGGGTCCCGAAGTTCCCGGTGTCCACGGGCCACGTGATCCGCTCGAACTCGTCCGCGAACTGCTGGTACTCCGCGTCGGTGAAGCCGTTGGCCGGGTTGCTGACGTCCGCCAGCACCGCGCTGTGCTCCGAAAGCGCCACCACCCGGGCCTGCCGGTTGATGGGCGCGCTGCACACCGAGTCCGCGTTGACGTTGACGGTGAGCACGTCGCCGACCGACAGCTGCTCCCTGCCGCCGGTGGGGTTTCGTTCGCAGGCGGCGAGGCCCAGCGCGAGGAAGAGAACGGGGAAAAGGCGTTTCATCACGAGTGTCCTCGCGGGGTTCGTCGCCGGACGGCGGAGGTGCCGCGGCGCTGCA
>JAUJMI010000048.1:5205-13319 GCA_030446945.1 Longimicrobium sp.
AGGAGCGTATCCACCCGGTGGGCGTGCACCATGTTCTCGCACGGCGACCAGGCGAAGACGGTGAAGCGCCCGTCCTGCGACGCCACCAGCGCCAGCGCGTCGTGCTGGTCGTGAACGAACTGAGCGGCCGAAAGGTGACGCGTTCCGCCCAGCCGCGACGGCTCGACGACCGTGGAGGTGTTCCCCACCACCGGCTCGGTCACCGCCACCCGCTCCACCCGCGTGCTCCCGCGCCGCACGATCTTCACCCCGAAGGCCAGGAGCTCGTAGCGCTCGTTGATGACGGTCGCGCCGTCCACCGCGGTCAGGCGGGCGATGCCGTCGACCGAGCGTCGGAAAGCTTCGCGCCAGGCGGGGAGGGTGCGCTCGTGGACGGGGGCCGCCAGCACCTCCGCCAGGTCGGCGAAGGGGGTGACGGTGTAGGGGATGGGGCGCGCGGCCGATGCGTGCCACCCCTCGCCGTCGCCGGGGACCACCAGGAGCGAGCCGCCCCGCCCGTGCGCCCGCATGGAGACGGCCAGCTGCGTGAGGACGTTGGTGGGCCCCGCGGCCGGCGCCGGCGCCTCGAAGCCGAGCAGCGACGAGAGCAGCGTGGGGCAGTCGGGAAGGGAGGCCCCCGCCTCGTCCACCACCTTGATGCGCTCCCCCTCCAGCACGGCGACGGTGCCGTACTTGTCGTACTCGTCGCCGCGCCGGTACTTCACCACCAGCAGGCCGGGATCCACCACTTCCAGGACGAAGCAGATGGTGGGGACGCGGCGCGTGGTCCCCCACACTCGCAGCGCGTCGCCGTCCGGCCAGACGCCCAGGTGCGTGCCGGGGCCCTCCACGGCCGGGGCGAGCCGCGCCAGGTCGCGCGGGTTGAGGGCGAGCGGGCGCTGGAACACCATGGCGTGCCCCGCCGCCTCGGGAGGCAGGAAGGAGAGCGAGATCTTGGGGGAGTGCCCCTCCTCGCGCCGCAGGCTGGCCCAGAAGGAGGCGTTGATGACCGCCTCCACCGTGCCCTCGTCCGGCTGCGGCGCGAAGTCGGTCACTCCCACGGCCCGCGCGTGCGCCCGATGGGCCTCCAGCTGCTCCACCACCGTCGGCGCCACGATGCGGGCCGCGGGGTACCCCGGCTTCCTCTTCGTCTGGTCCGGCATTCTCGTTCGGCTCGGGTCGGATCGCGTTTGCTCCCCCGGAAGGATGCCGGCAACGGCGCACGGATGCCAGGGGGTGGGCCTGTCTGACGGCGGCGGCTCACCCTATACTGCGGTGCCCCTGCCAACCTCCTCCAACGTACCGCCATGCCCGTCAGGCACCCCGCCGAGGACTCACTGGAACGCGCGCGCCGCGTGTGCCTGGCGCTTCCCGAGTCGTTCGAGCAGGAGGCGTGGGGGGCGCCCACCTTCCGCGTCCGCAAGCGCATGTTCGCCATCTTCGCCGCCGCCGGCAGGGGCCGCGGGCGCGACGCGCTCTGGCTCGCCGCGCCTCTCGGCGTACAGGAGATCCTCGTGCGCTCCGAGCCGGATAAGTTCTTCGTGCCGCCGTACGTGGGGGTGAAGG
The DNA here is from genome assembly GCA_030446945.1 of Longimicrobium sp. Taxonomy (GTDB): domain Bacteria; phylum Gemmatimonadota; class Gemmatimonadetes; order Longimicrobiales; family Longimicrobiaceae; genus Longimicrobium. Next base: position 6,751 of record JAUJMI010000048.1, read on the forward strand.
GGTGGATCGGGGTGAATGTGGACGTGGTGGACGACGACGAGCTGCATTCGCTGGCCGTGCAGTCGTACTGCATCTTCGCTCCCAAGAAGCTCCGGGCGCTCGTCGCCGGTTGAACCGCCCACGATCATGCCCAAAAAGTCCGCGCAAGAGCTTGCCATCGTCCTCTTCGAGGATTCCGGCGCCTTCGCCGAGTGGCTGGACCGGCACCACCGCGAGTCGCCGGGGGTGTGGCTGCGGCTGGCCAAAAAGGGCGCGGCGCTCCGCTCCCTCTCGTACGCCGAGGCGCTGGACGTGGCGCTCTGCTACGGGTGGATCGACAGCCAGAAGAAGGGCTGCGACGAGGAATCGTGGCTCCAGAAGTTCGGCCCGCGCGGTCCGAAGAGCCTCTGGTCCAAGATCAACCGCGACAAGATCGAGGCGCTCACCGCGGCCGGGCGCATGAAGGAGGCGGGGAGCGACGCCGTCGAGCGCGCCAAGGTGGACGGCCGCTGGGACGCCGCCTACGACTCGCAGCGCACCGCCACCGTCCCGGACGACCTCCAGGCGGAGCTGGACCGCTCGCCCGCCGCGCGCGACTTCTTTGCTTCGCTGGACGGCGCCAACCGCTACGCCGTCCTCTTCCGCGTCCAGACCGCCAGGCCCGAGGCCCGCCCCGCGCGTATCGCCACGCTCGTCGCCATGCTGGAGCGGGGGGAGAAGATCCATTCGTAGGCGGTGGGGCCGGGGGCCGGGCGGTGAGCGCGGGGTGGGGGCCGGGCGGTGGGGGGTTGGGGGCCGGGGTTGGGGGCCGGGGTTGGGGGCCGGGGTTGGGGGCCGGGCGGTGAGCGCCGGGGGACGAATCACCGGGCGAATCACCGGGCGAATCATCGGCGAATCATCGGCGAATCACCGGGGGCTGAAGCCCCGGCTGGAACGACGGGAAGACCGCTGAAGCGGTCTCGGATGCCGCGGTATTCGGTAGAAGCTCCCCTTTTTTGGCGAGCGGGTACGTAGCGCTACGTATCGGCCGGACGCGCACGAAGGCGCATATTTCTCCTCGTCATCGTTCCGTCGCGCGCGAGGACTTCGCGGGGCGCCGCCGGAGCACTCCACATCCGAACACTGGAACGCAGAATGCTCCGCTCGCTGACTCTGGCGCTCGTCGCCTGTACGCTTCTCTGCGCCCCCGCGCGCGCGCAGACCTCACCCGCCGACTCGCTGCTCCACGCTGCCCGGGCCGATGCGGACCGGGCCGCGCGCGACCCGTTCGTGGGGGGGTTCTTCGGCGCCAGCTTGGTCGGGGGAACCGCGCTTGGCCTCATGGCGCCCATCGCCGCCCTGATCCCCACCAAGGAAACGATCGGGTCCGCGGCTGCCGGCGGGCTGCTCGTGCTCGCGACGGTCAACCAGGCGGGCGACCCGGTGAGGACGCTTCCGGACACGACCGGGTGGCGCTTGGCGAAAGAGACGCCCGAGTACCAGCAGGCGTACGAGGCCGCCTATTTCCGGCGCCTCGCGCAACGCCGCGTCCGGGCGGCGAAGATGGGCGGGATCGCCGGCACGCTGACCGGCGTGGGGCTGTTCGGATTTCTGGCCTATTCGTTCGCGACTTCGGATTTCTAGCGGCTGCGCATCGTCAGGGGTCGTGCCGACGGGATCCAGCGCGGGCGTGGGCGAGCACAATCCCCGTCATTCGCTCACGCATCGCAGAATCCCATTTTCCGGAGAGGCTTCAGCTGACCCGCCATCTCTGGCGCGGAGCGAAGGATCTTCTGCGCTAGGGGGACTGTCGTGTACCCCGGTTTCATGGCGGGGTCGGCTGGATTCTTCGTTCGCCGCCAGAGCCGAGCGCAGTGCGGAGATCTACGAAGCGGCTCTCTCAGGATGACAAAACGCCGACACGCTCCCTAGGCTGAGGCCGATACTTCAGAGACTTCTGCATGACCGTTATCGCGCTGCGCACCTTCCTCGCATGGACATCGCTGTATGCCGCCTTCGCCATCTTCGTTGCCCACGCCGTCTACGGGTTGTACCTCGACTCGAAGGTGGGGGGGTTCCGGGGACACGAGCCGCCGCCGCAGCCGGAGCGCTGGAATCCGCGGTACTACGCGCCCGGAGCCGAGCCGTGGCTCGCCCGCTGGCGGCGCTGGCACCGGTGGAAAACTGCGGTGTGGCTGGGGTCCATCGCGGGTGGCAATCTTCTCTACTGGCTGCTTAAGCCGTGACTGGGCGCCGTGAGTGCTGTGCATCGTCAAGCTTCAACGAAAACCCATGTGCAACAGGTTTTCGGCAGATCTAACGTTTGGGAGGGAAAGAGCTGAGCTCTTGCCGCTGTTTCTGATTCTACCATGTAGCCGCGAATGTCGACCGTCCGCTGTGTGAACCCGCTGTTCAGGCGCACCAGCGTTCCCGCGCTTCGTCCAGAGTTCGCAGGATGTCGGAGGTGTCGGCGCGCGGGGGCTCGGGGTCCCATACGGGGGCCTGGGATGCGTAGCGGCCGGCGAGGTCGTCGTAAAAGGTGTGAAGCCAGGCGCCAAAGGGGGCCAGGCCCGGCGACTGGGCCAGGAGGCGGAGATGGGCGCTCCCCACGTCCACCGTCATGCGCACTCCCTTGTGCCGGCGCTCCGTGGTCGCGCCGATGAAGGGCGGCGCCGAGCGCGTGTTGCCGCCCTGCCGCGCCGTGATCTCCATGGAGGTGATCTCCGTGCTCGACGGGAGGCCGCCGCCGCGCGACTCCAGCATCCACTCCCACTCCTGCTCCGTCTCGCCGGACACGGAGCCGAACCAGACCGTGTGCGGCGCCAGCCTGCGCAGCACCTGGAGGAAGCGCTCCACCTGATCCAGATCCGTGGCTTTCATCAGCGGAGGGTGCGGCCATGGCGAAGGGAGGCGCGGAGCGATCTCCGCGCCTCCGCGTCTCCACGTGAGACCGGTCAGTTGTACAGGAGCGACGACGCGCGGCTCCCGCGGAAGATCTCGGCTTCGCGATCCCAGTCGGCCAGCAGCGCGGGAAGGGTGCCGCCCTCGATGGCGCTGCGCACGCGCGCGGTGCCGGCGAGCCGGTCCATCGTGCCGCTCCAGCGGAACTGCTGCGGGTGGCGGCGGCGGATCGCGTCGATCACGATGAGCGCGGTGCGGACGGGGCGGTAGCTAGCGCGATCGGTCAGGATGAAGCGCAGGCCGGGGACGGTCTGGCCCGGGAACTTCCCCGCGGTGCTCTGGATGGGGAAGCGCACCGCCTCGAAGCGCACCCCCGGCAGCCGCATCCGGTTCAGCTCCGCGGCCACGGCGGGCGCGTCCAGCCAGGGGGCGCCGGTCTGCTCGAAGGGGAGGTCGGTGCCTCGGCCCTCGGAGAGGTTGGTCCCCTCGAAGAAGACGGTGCCCGGGTAGTGGATCGCCGCCTCCAGGCGCCGGATGTTGGGCGATGGGTTCAGCCAGGGGAGCCCCGTCGCGTCGAACCACATCGAGCGCCGCCACCCCTCCACCGGCACCACCGTCAGGTCAGCGCCTATGTGGAACTCCCTGTTGAAGAGCTGCGCCAGCTCCCCGGGCGTCATCCCGTGGCGCGCGGGGATCGGGTACATCCCCACGAAGCTGGCGTGCCGGGGCTCCAGCAGCCCACCCTCCACCACCTCGCCGCCGATGGGGTTGGGGCGGTCGAGCACGACGAAGGGGATCCCCTTCTTCTTGGCCGCCTGCATCGACAGCGCCATGGTGGAGACGTAGGTGTACGGCCGCGCGCCGACGTCCTGGATGTCGAAGACGAGCACGTCCACATCGCGCAGCATCTCCTCGCTCGGCTCGCGCGTGGCGCCGTAGAGGGAGTGCACGGGGAGCCCGGTTTTCTCGTCGCGCCCGGAGGGCACCGCGCCGCCCGCTTCGACGACGCCGCGGATGCCGTGCTCGGGCCCGAAGAGCGCCACCAGCTTGAAGTGCGGCGAGGCGGCCAGCAGGTCGGCCGTGCTGCGCCCCTGCCGGTCGACGCCGGTGTGGTTCGTCACCAGCCCCACCCGCTTGCCGATGAGGGCCGCGGGGGGACGCTCCAGGAACTGTTCGACGCCGGGCCGGATCACTGCCGTCCGGGCGGGCTCGGGTGCCCCCGGGCCGGCGGGAGCACACGCCAGCACCAGGAGCGCGGGGAGGACAAGGAGTAATTTCATGGTCCGCATCATAGGATGGTACGCGCGGCGCTGCAATGACGGCGCTCGATCGGCCATCAACTCGTTGATCACGACGGCCGGCGCGTCGGAGGCGGTGGTCGCCAGGGCGGGCCTGGTTTCCACGGGCGTACGCGCAACATCCGCGCAGGCGGCGGGGAAGCTGACCGCGGTGAGCGCAACAGCAGGTGCGACGGACGGAGCATGGGCCCTCCGGCTATGGGGTGGTGTTCGGGTACACCACTCCTGACACGATCGTTGTGCCGTGTGCCACGCTGCGGGGTGAATCCGCCGGAGGAGTGTCCGGCTTTGGGACGCCTGAATCCCAAAGGCGGGCGAAGCGGCGCGGAGCCGATTCGCTATCTGGTTTCCCTGCAATGGATTACCACGTGCGCCCAAAGGTCCGATCCTCGCCTTAAAAGGAGCCCGAACCGGATGGACCCTAATCCTTAACCCATACGAGGCCCGCCATGCTGCAGATCATCATCAACCTCCCGCTGATCAACGCATTCGTCGCGCCCCGCGGCGTCGTTCCCGGTCTTGCCGGCTGGCGTCGCGACGGCTTCAACGGGTATCCGCGTGCGGTCTGAAACAGCAGGGTTGCATTTCTACGTTCCGCGTGCCGCTTCGTAGCCCGCCAGGCACCCCGCCGAGAGCGCGATCCCGCCCAGGTACCCGCCGGCGACGTCGGAGGCCCAGTGCTTCTCCTCCAGCACGCGCGCGCCGGACATCACCAGCGGCACGGTGAGGGCGAGCGGAAAAGTGAGGGCGGGGCTCGCCAGTCCCTCGCGCGCCAGCACGTACGCCGCCGCCAGGGAGACGGCGCCGGGGCCGAACGCATGGCCGCTGGGGAAGACCGGGCGGTCGGGAGGATGGCCGGGAGGCGGAGGCGGCTGGGGGAGCCAGCGGTCGAAGGCCGGGTTGAGCCCCCGCGCCGCGGCGGCCGCCAGTAGCATCGCGCCCACGCCGGCGCCGCGCGAGCGGAGCGCCCCCGGCTCGCGCGCACCGGGCGCAGCCAGCAGGACGGCCGAGGCGCACAGCGCCGCGGGCACGTACATCCGCTTCTTCCCCGCGGGAGCGATGGTGGCCGCGGCCTGCCGCACCGGGCTGTCCTCCGGGACGGCGGTGGCCTCGTGCAGCGCCTCGTCGGCCTCCGCGGTCTCGCGCCGCGCCACGGCCGCGGCGAGCCGCCCGAACCCCGCCCCCGCCGCCAGCGCCACCCCCGCCAGGGTGAGCGCACGCCTGCGGCCGGACGTTCCGTTTGACGAATCGAGTCTGTTCATGCGGGCCCGCAAAGCCAGATCCGTACCGCAGGCCCCACGGCCCTGGAACAGCCCCGCCTCAGCCCCGGTCCTCGGGAAGCGCCGGGTCCACCTGCCGGCCACGCCCGCGCGTGATCCGCTCGTGCACCTTTGCCACCAGCGGCGTGAGCACGACGGTGACAGCGATGCGGAGCGGCTGCGTGAGCTTGGTGGCCAGGTAGGCCGCGGCGAGCGTCCCCGCGTTCCCGGCCACCCCCGCCGGCCGCCACCCCATCCGGATCGCCAGCCAGCTTCCCACCAGGGTGGCCACGAAGACGACGAGGTACACCGCGATCGCCACGCGTCCGTACTCCGCGAGGAGCTGCTTGAAGTTGATTCGCATCCCTCCATCCTAACCGCCTGACGCGCCCGCCGTCCAGTCGAGCTCTTCTCGTCTTCCTCTGTGCCTCTGTGAGCCAAGCGGTCGCGGTCCCTCCTCCGTGCCTCCGCGTCTCCGCGTGAGACCCCGCCGCTCCTAACCGAGCATGCTTTCTGCTCTTGCGCGCGTAGACCCTTCCCGCGGGCGCTCCTGCGCTCCGGCCACACTCGGCGACGCAGAGGCATGGGGATCTCGCTCAATCCGAAGCACCTGAAGCTCTACGCCGAGCTCGCGAAGCTGTTCGTCAAGTACGGCCGCAGCGACATCGTGAACACCGCCGGGCTGGACGCGGTGATAGAAGAGCCCACCGCGGCCGAAACCGCCGCGGCGGCGCCGGAAGCGGAGGCGCTCGCCGCGGACCTGGAGCGGATGGGGCCCACCTTTGTGAAGCTGGGCCAGCTCCTCTCCACGCGCCCTGACGTGGTGCCCGAGGCGTACATCGACGCGCTCTCCCGTCTGCAGGACAAGCTGGAGGCGTTCCCGTACCAGGAAGTGGAGCGCATCGTACAGGAAGAGCTGGGGCAGACGATCGGCGAGGCGTACGCGGAGTTCAACCCGAAGCCGATGGCGGCGGCGTCGCTGGGCCAGGTGCACCAGGCGACGCTGCACGATGGGCGCCGGGTGGTGGTCAAGGTGCAGCGTCCCGGCGTGCGGCAGCGCATCACCGACGACCTGGACGCGCTGGAAGAGGTCGCCGCGATGGCGGAGCGGCGCACCGAGGTGGGGCAGCGCTACGGGGTGCTGGGGCTGATC
>JAUJMI010000385.1 GCA_030446945.1 Longimicrobium sp.
AACGGGGAACGGGGAACGGGGAACGGGGAACGGGGAACGGGGAACGGGGAACGGAAGGTACGGCCCGCCGCGACTGATGTCGGGGCGGGCCGGATGCGTTGGGGCTCGTCACAGGCGCCGGAGGGCAGGCACGGGCGGATGAATCGCGCCCCTGCGATGACGCGGGCGAGCCGCGTGCAGCACCAATGACGCCCAGCTTATGTGATGCCCCGCCCTACCTCGCGAAGTCCGTCCAGTAGGAGGTCCAGGTGCTCGTTGGTGGTGTGCGGGTTCATCAGGGTCACGCGCAGGACGCTGCGGTCGTCGAGCACGGTGGTCGTGATCCAGCCGGCGCCGCTCTCGTTGTAGCGGCGGCGGAGCTCTGCCTGGAAGTCGTCGCCACGGGCGGGGAGGTGGCGGAAGCAGAGGATGTTGGACTCGGGCGCGTGCTCCGGCTCGAAGTCCGGGGCGGCGGCGAGCCTGGCGTGCAGCGACTGCGTGGTGCGCACCGTCGTCTCCAGCAGGCCCGCGAAGTGGTCCGCGCCGTAGTGCTGCAGTGAAACCCAGAGCTTCAGCGCGTCGAAGCGGCGAGAGCACTGCAGCGTCATCCGCCCCGCGTCCCAGGAGCGGTCCTCGCCGGGGCGGGCGTGGAAGAGGTACGGCGCCTTCTGGCGGAAGGCGGCGTTCAGGTGCCGCCCGTCGCGCACCAGCACGGCGCCGGTGGACATCGGCATCCACAGCATCTTGTGCGGGTCCCACGCGATGGAGTCCGCGCGCTCGATGCCGCGCACCAGGTGCCGGTGCGGGTCGCTGAGCAGGAACGACGCGCCGTGGGCGCCGTCCACGTGCATCCAAACGCCCTCGGCGGCGCACACGTCCGCAACCTCGTCCAGCGGGTCGAAGAGGCCCGTGGCGGTGGAGCCGGCGGTGGCGCTCACGGCGAAGGGAATGCGCCCCTCGCGCTTCAGCGTGCGGAGCGCGTCGTGCAGCGCCGCGGGGTCCATCTTCCCACCGCGGTCCGGCACGGAGACGACGGCCTCGCTCCCCAGCCCCATCAGCCCCGCCGTGCGCTCCACCGAGTAGTGCGAGTGGCCGGAGACCAGGAGCACGGCGCGCTCCGCGTCGGGAGTGCGCGCGACTCCGTCCGTCCAGCTCCCGGGGAAGCGCGCCTCGCGGGCGGCGAGCAGCCCCGTCAGGTTCGCCACGCTCCCGCCCGAGACGAGCGTCCCCTCCGCCGTGGCGGGGAAGCCGGCGGCGGACACCAGCCAGCGCGTCACCTGCGCCTCGACCACCGTCCCCGTGGGCGACATCTCCCAGACGGCGAGCGACTGGTTGAGGAGAGACGCGAGCGCATCCGCCAGCACCGCGTGCGGGAGTGGCGGCGCCACCTGGTGGCCCATGTACATAGGGTGCGCGAAGTGGATGGCGTCCCGCACCACGTTCTCCCACACGTCGTCCCACACCTCGTCGGCGGGCCGGCCCTCGCGCGGGAGCGGGGCGGCGAAGCGGCGCGCCAGCTCCCCCGGCGCGTGCGCGGTGGAGACGGGACGCTCGTCCACCGTCGCCAGGTAGTCGGCCATCTGGTCGATCAGGCGGTGGCCGTGCTCGCGAAGCGTTTCGGCGGCGGTGAGGGCGCCGCTGTTAGTGTCCAGGTAAGTCGACATCGTCATCGTTCGTGGGTGATTGGGTGCGCAAATGTAACCTGTGATTGCGCTTCCCGGCACCGAGGCGAACCCTGCCACGCGTGCGCCCCTCCCCCGGTGGTTATTGGGGGAGGGCAGCGAGGTGACGAGCGGGTTGGGGCTGCGCCTACCCGAACAGGTCCAGCACCTTCGCCGCGGCACCCGTGACCTGGTCCACCACGCGGTCGACGACGCCGGGGGATTCCTCCGACACGGCCTCGGCGCCATCCTCGCCGGACGCGGCTTCGTCGTCGGGGAGGGGCCCGGTGAGCGACGTTTCCTCGCCGTCGACCACCAGCGGCGCCGCTCCTTCGGGGCCGGCGCCGTCTTCGTCGCCGGCCTTGGGCTCGCGCTCGGCGAGGAGGGTGATCTCGACCACGCGGTCGTGCGCGGAGACGGTGACGGTGCGCTCCGGCTCACTCGTGCGCGCGCCGAGCGGGGCGGCGTCGGTCTTGATGCGCAGGGTGCGGCCCACGGCGGTGATCGCCATCAGGTCCTCGCCCGCGTGCACGTCGCGCAGGCCGGCGAGGGTCCCCATCTCCTTGGCCGGCGTGTGGACGGCGTTGCCCTGGCCGTCCCGCTTCTGCAGCGGGAGCTCGGCGAGGGGGAGCCGCTTGGCGAAGCCGCGCTCCGTCACGGCCACCACCTCGCCCTCGTGGCGAAGCGCCGCCATCCCGGCGACCCTGTCCTGGCCGCGCAGCTTGATTCCGCGCACCCCCTGCGAAACGCGCCCCTGCAGCGGGATCTCCCCCTCCGCGAAGCGGATGGCGCGGCCGCCGGCGGCCGCCAGCACCACCTCGTGCTCGCCGTCGGTGACGCGGGCGTCCACCACGCGGTCGCCGGACCTGAGCGCGATCGCCTCGATGCCGCCGCGGGCGCGGGCGTACTGGTCCAGCGAGGTGCGCTTCACCGTGCCCTCCGCCGTGGCGAAGAGGACGAAGCGGTCGGCGCGGAACTCCGGCACCCGGTGCACCGAGGCGACGCGGGCGTTGCGCGCGCCCTCGAAGAGCTGCTTCACCGCCTTGCCGCGCCCGCTGCTCTCCGGCACGTCGCGCACGGCCAGGCCGAAGGCGCGCCCGTCCGTGCTCAGGAAGAGGAGCGTGTCCTCCGTGCTCGCCACGAACGCCCGCTCGATGTAGTCGTTCTCGTAGCGGTCCATCGACAACCCCTTGCCGCGCTTGGCGCCGCGCTGGTAGACCGCCATCGGGATCTGCCGCACGTACCCCTCGCGCGAGACCGTCACCACCACCTCCTCGGCGGCGATCAGGTCCTCGAGCTTCACGTCCTTTTCGTTCTCAAAGATGTGTGTGCGCCGCGGGTCGCCGTACTCGTCGCCCAGCTTGAGCAGGTCGCCGCGCACCTCGGCCGCCTGGAGCGCGGGGGAGGCCAGGAGCTCTTCCAGCTGCGCCATACGCGTCTCCAGCTCGGCCATGCGCTCGCGCAGCTCCTTCCCTTCCAGTTGCGTGAGGCGGGAGAGGCGCATGTTGAGGATGGCCTCGGCCTGGCGCTCATCCAGCTTCAGCTCCTTCTCCAGCTTGCGCGCCGCCGTCTCGCGGTTGCGGGAGGAGCGGATGATGGTGACGACGTCGTCGATGCGCTTGAGCGCCACGATCAGGCCGCGGAGGACGTGCGCCTCGTCGCGCGCCTTGTCCAGCTCCCAGGCGGAGCGGCGGACCACCACCTGGATGCGGTGGTCACGGTAGCGCTCCAGCATCTGCTTGAGCGAAAACTCGCGCGGCACGCCGTTGTCCAGCGCCAGCGAGATGACGCCAAAGGTGGTCTGCAGCGCCGTCCACTTGTAGAGCTGCCCCATCACCTTGGCCGCGTCGGCGCCGCGCTTCAGCTCGATGACGACGCGGATCCCCTCGCGGTCGCTCTCGTCGCGCAGGTCGGAGATGTCGCCGATCTTGCCGGCGCGCGTGAGCTCCGCGATCTGCTCGATGATGCGCGACTTGTTGGTGCCGTACGGGATCTCGGTGACCACCAGCTGCTCCTTTCCGCTCCGCTTCTGCTCCTTGTACACGCGCGCGCGCATCACCACGCGGCCGCGCCCCTTCTCGTACGCCTCGCGGATCCCCTGCTTCCCCACGATCAGGCCGCCCGTGGGGAAGTCGGGGCCGGGGACGTGCTCCATCAGCTCCGCGACGGTGCACTCGGGGTTGTCCAGGAGGTGGATGGCGGCGCGCACCACCTCGC
>JAUJMI010000049.1 GCA_030446945.1 Longimicrobium sp.
TGTGGTGTCGTCGCCCTCGATATAGTCGATCACGAGGGGTGAGAGGACAAAGAAACCGCCGTTGATCCACCCGCCGTCGCCGTGGGGCTTTTCCTCGAAGCTGGTGATCTTGTGCCCTTCCAGGTTGATCGCCCCGAACCGGCCCGGCGGCTGGACGGCGGTCACCGTCGCCAGCGCGCCCTTCTCCCTGTGGAATGACACGAGAGCCTGGATATCGACGTCGCTCACCCCGTCTCCGTACGTGAAGCAGAAGTCCTCCCCATCCGCCAGGTACGGCTGCACCCGCTTGAGGCGTCCCCCGGTCATCGTTTCTTCCCCGGTGTCCACCAGGGTCACGCGCCAGGGCTCCGCGCTGCTCTGGTGAACCTCCATGCGATTGTCCACCATGTTGAAGGTGACGTCACACATGTGGAGGAAGTAGTTCGCGAAGTACTCCTTGATCACGTAGCCCTTGTACCCGCAGCAGACAACGAAGTCGCTGATGCCGTTGGCCGCGTAGATCTTCATGATGTGCCACAGGATGGGCCGTCCCCCAATCTCCACCATCGGCTTGGGCTTTACACTGGTTTCCTCGCTGATGCGCGTACCCAGCCCCCCCGCCAAGATCACAGCTTTCATGGGTGTGATTCAAACCGTCCGAACGAGAGAAGTAATCGGATCTCCTGAGGAGCGCTCGCGCAGCGAGACGGGAGGACTCAGGGACCTGCGGTGACGGGCGGCACCGGAACCGGGGCCGCTCTGGGATAAGTTGCCGCGCGGTTGCCAACGAGCCATAGGGTGTGACTCCACCTCAGGTCCCGTCGCATCCAGGACGAGGATTGAAAGTGCAACTAGCTCCAGCGCTCGCCCTGGGCCTGCGAAGAGCGAACGCCGCGCGTGCGGCGCGGAGGCGGCCGGTCCAGCACGGGCCGTGCGCGCTGTACAAGGTCGGGCTCCCTCTGATCGTCAGCCTCTACCCGCTATGAGGCTGGACTCATACCAGCCGAGCGCCTCCTTCATCCCCGCAGCCACCGCGTGGCTGGGCTCGTAGCCGAGCTGCGCCCGAATCTTCTGGATGTCTGCCTGGGAATGCCGCACATCGGCCATGCGGAAGTCCCGGTACACGGGCGCCACGTCGTGCAGCTCACGGTGCTGCTCCGCCAGGCCGTCACGGATCAGACGGAAAAGCTCGTTGAGCGTGGTGCGCTCGCCACACGCGACGTTGTAGACCTGGTCGGTCGCCGCGACCACGCGGGTGGTGGCCGCGAGCAGATTTGCCTGCAGCACGTTCTCCACGTAGGTGAAATCGCGGCTGGTCTCACCGTCGCCGTTGATCTCCACAGGGAGCCCGGAGAGAAGCGCGCTGACCCACCGCGGGATCACCGCGGCGTACGCGCCCTCGGGGTCCTGCCGCGGCCCGAACACGTTGAAGTAGCGCAGCCCGATGCTTTCGACTCCATAGGTGCGCTGGAAGACGCCCGCGTAGAGCTCATTCACGTACTTGGAAACGGCGTAGGGCGAGAGGGGGCGGCCGATCCGCTCTTCGACCTTGGGCAGAGTCGGCTCGTCACCGTACGTGGAGCTGGAAGCGGCGTACACGAAGCGCTTCACCCCGGTGTCGCGGGCGGCGACCAGCATGTTCAGAAAGCCCTCGACGTTCGTGGCGTTGGTCGCGATCGGATCGGCGACCGACCGCGGCACCGAGCCCAGCGCCGCCTGGTGGAGCACGTAGTCCACCCCCTCGCACGCGGCGCGGCAGGTGTCCAGCCGGCGGATGTCCCCGTGCACAAAGCGGAAACGCTCGGCCCCAGGTCCCACCTGCTCCACCACCTCATCCAGGTTGCGCTGATGCCCGGTGGCGAAGTTGTCCAGCCCCACGACGTCCTGGCCGAGACCGAGCAGCATCTCCACCAGGTTCGACCCGATGAACCCCGCGGCCCCGGTCACGAGCCAGGTGCGGGGGTGTCGCTGGACTTCCGCCTTCGCCCACTCGAACCGGCTCACATCGCCTCCATCGTTTCCGTACGGCTCGCGTGCGCAGCCGTGTCCATGGCATGCACCCGGAGCGACCCCCGCGCCGGCGGTGCGGGAATGATCGGTGCACGAACCTCCTGCAGCTCCATGCGGAGCTGCAGGAAGCGCAGGTCGAGGTCGGTGCACGTGGCCTGGAGGCGGGAGATGCCGTCCGGGGACGCGTTCGCGGTGCCCAGGACGATGGCCTGGATGCCATGCCGCTGCACGATCCGCGCGATGTCCGCCGTGCCCCCGACCACGGGGCAGCCGTGGACCAGGCGCCCCCGCTTGCGTGCGTCGTCATCGATGAAGCCAAACGGCCTGAGCGCCAGGTCGGGGTTGGACATCATTTCGCGGATCGCGATCTCCCCGCCGCGGTCGGCCCCGTAGATCAGGGCCGGAGCGCCCTCCCCGCGCAGCGAGTGGCGCACCAGGTCCAGCGAGCGAAAGGAAGCGCGCGCACCCGTCACGAGGAGGGCGACCAGAATACCGTCCATGATCCAGATGCTGCGCGAGAACTCGCCACCTGGAAAGGCGAAGGTGAGCGCCGCCAGCGACACCAGCGAGCCGAGTACGGAGGCGAGCGCGAGACGGTGGACGTCCACGATGGTCAGGTGCTGCCAGTGCCCGCGGTAGACGCCCACCAAGCCGAAGCACGCCGACTTGGCCACCACGGCGATGGCGAGCGTCTGCTCGAAGAGGAGCGCCTGCGTGGGCGGCGGGGCGCCGTCCCAGCGGAGGAGGTACGCCCCCTGATAGGCGACCGCGAACAGCACCAGGTCGAGCACCACCTCGAAGGCCCGCCGCTTGTGCAGCAGGTCGGAAACCAGGAGCGTCACGCGTCTGGAGGCGATCTCCGACGGAGCGTACGTATGCAGGCGCCCGAGGTAGGCCGCAAAGGTGAGCAGCCCCACCAGGAATACCCCGCCCGCGGCGAAGCTAACCCCCCGGTTCGCCCCGCGCAGGGCGAGCGCCGTGCCCCCACCCGCGGCCGCGAAGGCATACAGGAGGAGCGCCACCTGCCGCTCCGAGAGCCCCATCGCCACCAACCGGTGGCTGGTGTGGTCGCGCCCGCCCACCGAGATCGGGCGTCCCGCCAGCGTACGCGCCGTGGTAACGAGAAGCGTGTCGAGGATCGGGATGATGACGATCAGGACGGGAACGAAGAGCACCGACACCAGGCTCGCGGAAACGGTACTCGGGTAGGCGGCGCCCAGCCCCGCCAGCAGCGCGCCGATGAACAGGCTCCCGGAGTCGCCCATGAAGATGGACGCCCGGTTGAAGTTGTAGGGAAGGAAACCGAACGCCGCGCCCGCCAGCGCCAGGCACACCGCGGCGAGCACGATCGCCCCGTCCCAGAGCAGCGTGGCGGCCAGGAAGAGTGCGGCAATCCCCGCCACACCCACCGCCACCCCGTCCATGTTGTCGAGGAGGTTGAGGGCGTTCGTGAGCGCCAGGAACCAGAAGAAGGTCACCAGCACGTTGACCAGCGTCCACGGAGTCACGGGATAGATGACCCCGAAGCTGATCACCGCCGCCGCAGAGAGCCCCTGGAAGATCAGCTTGGCGGACGGCTTCAGCTTCAGCTTGTCGTCCGCCAGTCCCACCAGGAACATCAGCGACGAGGCGAGCAGGACCCCGACCGCGCCGCGGCTGAGCGGGTGTGCCGCTCCGGCGGATCCCAGGCGCCAGAGCGCCAGCCCCGCGCCGACGGCGAACCCCATGTACACCGCGATCCCGCCCAGCAGGGCGGTCGGACGCGCGTGCCAGCGGTCGCCGCTTGGCTTGGCGATCATCCCGATTGCCCGTGCACCCCCACGCACCACCGGGGTAACGGCAAGAGTGGCCAGGAAAGCGGCGAGGAACGCCAGGAGCAGCGGGAAAGTCACAGCTTGCATCGAGATCAGACGGGGCGGAGTACGGTGGCCTGGTGGAAGTCGATCACCGATTCCAGGATCCCGCTCAGCGGGACCTCCGGGCTCCAGTCGATCGTCCGCTGGATCTTGTCGATGCAGGGAACGCGGCGCGGCATGTCCTCGAAACTCTCCTCGTAGGCCACCGCATAGGGAACGAAGGTGATCTCGGAGGTGGACTCCGTCAGCGTGCGGATCCGGTGCGCCAGGTCCAGCATCGTGATCTCTTCGGTGTTGCCGATGTTGAATACCTCGCCGACCGCCGCGTCGGTCTCCATCAGCGCGGCGAGCGCACGCACCACGTCGCCCACGTGCGTGAAGCACCGGCTGCTGCTCCCGTCGCCGTACACCGTGAGCGGCTCCCCGGCCAGGGCCTGGGTCACGAAGCGCGGGATCACCATCCCGTACCGTCCGGTCTGCCGCGGTCCCACCGTGTTGAACAGGCGCACCACCACCGTGGGAAGGCCCTTCTCACGCCAGTACGCGATGGCGAGGAACTCGTCGATCGCCTTGGAGCAGGCATAGCTCCACCGCCCGCGCGAGGTGGCACCCATCACCAGGTCGCTCTCTTCATGGAACGGAACCGCCGTGTTCTTGCCGTAGACCTCCGAGGTGGAGGTGAGCAGGACCTTGCGGTTCTTCTTTGCGGCGACGTTGAGGAGGAGCTCGGTGCAGCGGACGTTGGTCTCGATCGTCCGCACCGGGCTTTCCACGATCAGCTTCACCCCCACCGCCGCGGCCAGGTGGAACACGGCGTCCGCCTCGTCCACGAGCTCCGCCAGGAGCGGGGCGTTCAGCATGGTGTCGATGACGTAGCGGAACTTCGGGTTTCCGCGCAGGTGCCCGATGTTGCGCATCGACCCGGTCGACAGGTCATCCAGGATCGTGACATGGTGCCCCTGATCCAGGAGGATGTCCGCGAGGTGGGAACCGACGAAACCGGCTCCGCCGGTGATCAGGTAGTGCATGCGCTCGCCTTGGGAGTGGGAGTTGACCGTGAGGGGTCGCTCGCGGAATGGCCGAGTAGCTGATCGTACAGCGCCGCCACGTCGGCGAGAAGACGTTGGACACCAAAGCGCGCCGGGATCGCACGCATGCCGGCCGCGCCCATCTCACGGCGCGCCGTGGAATCGCCAAGCAATGTCGCGACCGCTGCGGCCATGGCCCCGGGGTCGCCCGGGGGCACCACCAGCCCAAGGCGCCCATCCTCGAGGACCTCGCGCACGCCCCCCACGTCGGTCGCCGCCACGGCGCACCCCGCGGCGAGCGCCTCGATCAGGCACACCGGCGTCCCCTCGTTGTGCGAGGTGAGGGCCACCACGTCCGAGTCCGCGTAGATCCGGTCCAGGTCGCTCCTCCAACCGAGGAAGCGAACTCGGTCTTCGATGCCCAGCTCGGCGGCCAAAGCCCGGAGCCGCCCTTCTTCCCCGCCCCCGCCGACGACTGCAAATGTGCACGCGCGCCCTGCATCGCGCAACCGCGCGGCGGCATGGAGGAAGAGCTTGTGATTCTTGATCGGGACCAGGCGCCCCACGATGCTGACGATGGGGTCGCTTCCGGCTCCGATCTCGCTGCGGAGCTCGCCGCGCAGGCCCCGAAGCCGGCTGACGTCGAACCGCGCGAGGTCCAGGCCCAGCGGGATCACGCGCACGCGCTTGCGGGAGCAGATCCGAAACTGGTCGACAATCTCGTCCGCCTGGCTCTCGCTGATGGCGACGACGCAGGTGGTGAACCGCGCGAGGAACCGCTCGGTCCATAGGACCAGCCGCGTGGTGTTCTTCCCGAAGTAGCCGCGGAAGACGTGTCCGTGGAAGGTATGGACCCGCACAGGCACCCGAGCCAGAACGGCGGCCAGCCGGCCCAGCGTGCCCGCCTTGGCCGTGTGCGTATGGACGATGTCCGGACGGAGCCGCCGAAAGAGCCGGAACAGCTTCATGAAGACGAGGAGGTCATCCCACGGGCGGATGCTCCGGCCCAGCTGCGGGATCGTATGGACGTCCACCCCCTGCTCTCGCGCCCACGCACTCATGTCCGCCTCGCCTGGCGCGACCGCGCCCGCCACCAGGACGGTGGGGTAGCGGTCGGCCAGGCCGGCGGTGAGATAGGTGACGTGGAGCGCCGGCCCGCCCACGTTCAGTCGGGCGATCGCTCGGACGACCCGTGGCTTCATTCGACTGCCCGAGCGGAACCGCTTCACACACCCTCCAACGCCGGACTCTTCGCGCGCTGCCACGATCTCACCCAAAGCCGGCTACCTGCGAATCCGCCGCTCCAGCGACAACGCGCGACCAATCTACGGCTCCGCCAGCGGGGGCGAGCGAATCGTTGCGGCCGGGCCGCCCCTCTCCCGACAGCCCGACGACGGAAGCGCCCTCGGGAGTGCCGCGCATCACGCCGCGCGTGTCCACCACCAGCGTCGCGTGCTGCGCGACGCGCGCGTAATCCACCGTGGTGTGGTCGGTAACCAGGACCACCGCGTCCATCTCCCGGAGCAGCTCGTCGCTGAGCTCCCGGCTACGCATCGGCAATCCCTCCAGGGCCGTGTGCCCGTCGTCGCGGATCTGCGGGCAGAAGGGATCGTGGTAGCTCACCGCCGCCCCCTTTTCCTGCAGCATCTGCATGACCTCCAGCGCGGGGCTTTCGCGCAGGTCGTCGATGTCTCTCTTGTACGCCACTCCCAGTATGAGCACGCGGCTCCCGTTCACCGCCTTCTTCGCCCGGTTCAGCGCATCCACCACCTTGCCCACCACGAAACCGGGCATCTCCGCGTTTATCTCGCTGGCGAGCTCGATCATCCGCGTCCGGAACGCCAGCGTCCTCATCTTCCAGGAGAGGTAGTGCGGATCGAGCGGGATGCAGTGCCCGCCGAGCCCGGGACCCGGGGTGAACTTCATGAAGCCGAACGGCTTGGTGGCCGCAGCCTCGATCACCCCCCACACGTCCACGTTCAGCCGGTCGCACGCCTGCGCCAGCTCGTTGGCCAGCGCGATGTTGATCATCCGGAAGGTGTTCTCGTACACCTTCACCAGCTCCGCCGCTTCAGCGCTCTCCACCGGCACGATGGTGTCGAAGACCGCCCCATAAAGCGCGAGCCCCGCCTCCAGGCACGCCGGCGTGACCCCGCCCAGCACCTTGGGCGTGTTCCGCGTGTGCCAGACCGGGTTGCCCGGGTCTACCCGCTCGGGAGAGAAGCAGAGAAAGAAATCCTTTCCCACCCGCAGCCCCCCCGCCTCCAGGATCGGCAGCATCACGTCTCTCGTGGTGCCGGGATAGGTGGTCGACTCGAGGATCACGAGCTGCCCGGGGCGCAACGTGGCCGCGACCGCCTCGGAGGCTGCCACCACGTAGGAAAGGTCCGGGTCCTTGGTCTTGCTCAGCGGCGTGGGCACGCAGATCGAGATCGCGTCGCACCCGCCGAGACGCCCCTCCTCAGAGGTCGCAGAAAGAAGCCCCTCACCCACGAAGGCCGCCACGATCTCACTCGAGATGTCCTGAATGTGGCTCTGCCCCGCGTTGATCCCCTCCACTACTCGCATCGACACGTCGAAGCCGAGTGCGCGGTATCCGCTGCGCGCCACCTCCACAGCCAGCGGCAGCCCCACGTAGCCCAGCCCCATCACCCCGACCGTCGCTTCCCGGTTTTCGAGGTTCCGTAGCAGTTGCTCACATGCGTTCATCTACATTCACCCGTGTGCCCGAGTACCTGCGGACGGCTTGTCGTCCCGCGATGTGCAGTTCCAAACCGGGGCGGCCCTAAAGATGGCAGAACGGAAAGCGACTGCTAGCCTACTAAGGCCCTGACGACCGACAGGCGGGCGCAGTCACGGAGCGCTCTCCACGCCTGGAACCCCCGCACCAGGGCAGCACGTGCGTTCCTGGCCTGCACACCCGCGGCGGGGAAATCAGGGACAATCCCTTCATCGTCGGAAGTCCTGCTCGCGTCAGCGTGTGAACAGGCGCTTCCACAACGATGGGCGGCGGGCCAGGGGAGGAACCACCTCCGGAGCCTCGTCCTGGAGCAGCCGGGCAGGATTCACCTCCATCAGGAGACGGCTCTGCTCGTCGCCGCCGCGGCGGAGGAGCTCCGCTCGCGCATCGGCGATCGCGCACCTGCCGCGGGCGTGATAGTCGCTCGCGAGGTAATCCACCCACCCATGCTCCAGAAGCGTCCAGGCCGTTTTCTGCGCCCGTTCGCCGTACCGACCCAGCAGGGATCCGCAGTTTACCTGCAGGTGAGCCCCCGTGCGACGCCACTCCTCGGGGGCATCGAGCGCCGCGTGCAGATTGCCATAACGCTCCGGATGGGCAACGACCGGATTCCATCCGCGCATCTTCAGGTCGAAGAGTGCCTGAGAGGCGTTCGGAGGGACTTTCATGAAGGGAAACTCGACCAGGACGAACCGGGTCCCCGCCAGTCGTGTCCGGAG
Organism: Longimicrobium sp.; assembly: GCA_030446945.1. GTDB lineage: Bacteria > Gemmatimonadota > Gemmatimonadetes > Longimicrobiales > Longimicrobiaceae > Longimicrobium. The sequence goes on from JAUJMI010000049.1 coordinate 8,333, forward strand.
ATCGGAAAGGTCCGGCGTCGGGGTATCGAGCATCACCTCCGCTCCACGCGCGACCACAAGCTCCGGGAATTCTGCCGCAGCCAGCTTCCGGAGCTCGTTCCACGCCGCATCCGTGCGCGCAAAGAAGTCTTCCAGCGCCGCGGGCCGCTCGGTCAGCGAACCGTTCAGGTGCGGGGTCGTTATGAGCCCGCGGATTCCCTGCCCTTGCATCGTGGCCAGCGCACCGCGCGACTCGTCCAGCGAAGTGGCACCGTCGTCTACCCCGGGCACCAGATGGCTGTGCAGATCGATCATAGAGCCCCGGTTCCCGGAACAGTCGGCCAGGGCCTCGCTCCGCCGGGTTTCCTCACAGCCCCGCGCGTGCGCCCACGTGAACGCTGAGGTTGTATGCGTCGCGGTTGAAGTGGCGGTTCAGGTTGGCTGAACCGGTCACCCCGGCGGACAGGTCGAGCCGGCGACGGAACAGGAGCACTTCGCCCCCGAGGCTGTGTACGACCTCCGTGCCCCTTGGATGGACGGTCCCGGTCTCCAGGAAATCCCGCCCCTGCTCTCCGAGCCGCCCCCTCGTCCACGCCACGCTCCACCTCCCCCAGGGCCGGTACACGTCGGCGGCGAACACGGAGCCCCCCCCACCGTAGCCGAAGGGCGAGGCGAGGAGCTGCCCCCGGTGCGTGTGGCCCTGCCGCAGTGCGAAGTGCGAGTAGAGAGGCCCCTCCTGGCGCACGCGCGCGAGGTGCGAGGGCTGGGTGTTCTGAACCTCCCCGCGTACGCTCACCATGCGCGCGGCGTCCGAGCGCCAGACCTTGCGGAAGCCCAGGGTGTAGCCACTCTGGTGGTCCGGCTCCAGCGCGAGGTCGAGCAGATCCCAGTTGTGGTCCTCGCGCCCGTACTCGCCGTAAAACTCCAGGCCCGCCGTGGGAACTACCCAGCGCGCGAACACCGACGCCAGCTGGTTGTCGTCCGCGGACCTGTTGTCGGACCCTTGCCCGGTCTCGTCGAGCGACGCCTTCGTGATCCCCTCGAAAGCCTTGAGGAGCCCGAGCTCCCGCACCCCGTTCGCCGGCCACTCCACATGAAAAAATCGGGCCGCGCCGATCTCCAGCCCCTCGATTCCACGCGGAGAGAAGACACCCACGAAGCCCGTGGCGTAGCGCAGGCTAGCCGGTCCTTCGACAACCGAGTAGTCCGACTGCTCCAGTCGACCCCAGATTACCCGTCCGTGCACTCTGCCGAGGGGGGTCCTGACAGGCACCGAAGTTCCGGCGAAGGCGTGTGCGAACCCGCCTGCGTTGTTCCCCAGCAGCATCGGCAGGTCGTCGGCCGGCCCCCAGCTCTGGGCAGCGGTCGAAACTCCCGCGGCCAGGCCCAACGCATCGAGGCGCAGCGTGCTCTCGCCCGGGTCCAGGCGGGTGTACGCGCCGTCACCGAAGCGCTGCGGAAGGTCGATAGAACCCGGATTGCTCCCGTCCGCGTAGGCCAGCCGTCCGCTCCGCCCGGTGGGCATCAGCTCGAAATCGCGGTTTTCGGCCCAGAAGAGGACCGGCTCCACGCGAAGGGAAAGCGGCCCCGCACGCAATGCGGCTCCCGCGCGGGCCGCGGCGGTGACCCCCCGCCCCGCCCACACGGGGCCGTCGTTCATCCCGTAGGGGAATCCCGAGTTGTACGCGATCCGCGCCGTAGGCCTGAGGAGGACGGCGCGAAACCCGCTGGCGCTGTCATTCCGGAGGGCGAAGCGCCGCGACCACGGGTGTGCCTGGCCGGGGAGGAGCCGGTCCACCTCACGCGGAGACAGCCCACGGAGCGACCAGGGGTACAGCGCGCCGCCACCGCCCACTTGCAGTGTGCGGAGGTAACGCTCGATCTCGCTCCCCACCACCACCTCGTCGCGCCCGTCCAGGCGCGGCGCATGTGCGCGCGCTGCATCCTCTCCCACGGATGCGCCTCCTTCCGCCTCCCCGAGCGGCGGGGCAGGCGGAAGGAGGCGCGCCGGGCTACAAGCCTCGACCGGGCCAGAGAGGTGCTCCACGGGCGACAGGATGCCGATCCGCCGCCGCTCCTCTCCACCCCAATCCCCCTGAAAGAGCGCGTCGCCGCCCAGTCCGGGGGTGAAGCCGCCCCGGAGCGGCTGGCCTCCTCCCGGAATTGGAGTTCTGCCCAGCCAGGCGTGGGGACGCTGCGCGCTGTCGCGAGCCGCCGCCATCCAGGTGGGGAGCGCCGAGCTCTCGTACCGGCGCCCGGGGGTGGCGCGAAGCGCCCCATGACGGAAAGCGCCGCTGCGGGATGCACGCAGGCAGCCCCCCCCCTCGATCGCCACCTCACCAACTCCCATCCGGAGCGGCGTACCGTCCTGGGCCGCGAGCCCGGGTGCGAAGGTGAGGACCCCGACGACGCCCCCAGCTACCAGCGCCGCCCGGCGCATGCGCCCGAGCGCGGGTACGGAGCCAGCGCGCATCGGGTGGCGGAGGGACGACGGTTCTGCGGTGCCTTCCGACGGCTCCACGCGGCGAGGGTAGCTGAGCACGATCCTCCAGTCAGAAAGAGTGCCGGGGGCATGGGCCCAAAGCGTCTGCCGGGTCACCACGGCGGAACCGCCTGCCCCGGCGTCCGCCGATGCGCCCGGTGCGGCTGCATGCTCGATCGGCCGGCCCGCCGCCGGCGCCCGCCGTGGCCGTCAGCCCCTTGCACCTTGCAGTACTCTGTATAGCGGAATCCGAACACGCCGGCCAAGCACCCACACCCGTAGGAGTATGCTCCACAATGCGGTCATCACCCCACGCTGACCGAGCAGCACGGAATGCACGAGCAAAAGGGTGGCAATCAACGCGCGCCCCACTGCCTTCGTGACGCTTGGCAGCAGCCTGCGACCCCGTGGCCATCCCCCGCTCGCAGAAGTTGGCTCCGTCGCCCAAGCGGAAGGCAGCGCATGAAGAAGTGCGAATCGCCTCCGCCGGTGACACCGAAGGTCGGATCGAATGGACCCCCCTCGCCCTACAGGAGCGACCGCGCGACCAGCGCGTTGTTCGTGCAGGCGGTGCTGAACGCGGTGCCTGTAGGAGGCCGCGTCGGCTGGAAGAAGCGACCTTTCGTCACCCATACCGGCACCCCTGCGGTACCGCGGAACCACCACCCCGCCCACCGCATCGGCACCGGAGCGTGCCTGCGCGTCGAGGAGGTGCTCCAGCCACTGCTGGTGCGCCACCTCTTCGTCGTCGAGGAGGGCCACGAACTTCGCGCCGTCCTGGAGCGAGGTCTGAACGGCCCGGTTCCGCGCAAGGGAGATGTTCCGAACCGGCTCCACCACGTACTGGAGCGGAACGGGAAAGTCGTTGTTGAATCCACCCACCACCGCGCGCGCGGCCGTCTTTGTCGACCACGACCACGAACACTTCGGCGGACCGCCGATGGAAAGTGATCTGTGCCAGACGCGCCAAAAGTGCCCTCAGCATCAGCGGCCGCCGGTACGTGGCGACGCAGACCGCTACCCGAACCGGGGAGTGCGACGCCGCCGCCCCGGTGGACGGGGTTTCACCCCCGGGAAGAACAGACGGTCCGACGGTATGCGGCCGAAAGGGCAAAGAGTCGCCGCGGATTCGGAAGGGATGGCAGATGGCAGCGTACGCGCTACCTGTAGACACCTGTACCGACCCCGGACCGCGATCGCACTCAGAGCTCCACGTTGCGGGGCGGTTGTTCCACAAAAGCCGGGTATGTTGTATAATACTACACGACTTACACAGTGTCCACCCCTTCCGGACCGCTGCCATGCTCTGCCGAGCCGCTCCCGCTGTTCTGCTCGTTGGGCTCGTTGCCCTTTCGGCGCCAGAGATTTGCGCCCAGTCCGCCGACACGGTACCCGGCTCTGCACCGGACACGACGACACGCACGAGAAGCCAGGGCGGAGCTCTGGTGACGGTGGGGAGCCCTCTGGAAGACCGCTGGCGCCTGGACCAGCTCCTGGGACGCGCCGGAAGCGAAGGCTACCTCCTCCGTTCCCCCTCGAGCAGCACTCTCAGGGGTGGCGCGCGCCTGCGCGTGCTCGCGCCGGAGCTGGAGCTCGCCTCCAACTCCAAGATCCCATTCTCCGTTAACGATGGCGCAATGTGGGCGGGCCACGGCCTCAATGGCCGGGCGATGGCGGGGGTGGCGGCCGAAGCGGGAGCCCTGCGGGTGGTGCTGGCGCCCGAGTTCGTCTGGTCTGAGAACCTCGCCTTCGACGCTCTCCTCCCCGTCGGCTGGTCCCCCGAGCAGCGGGCAACCTTCTACGCTCCATCGCTCGCGGGGCGCCACTCGGCGGATCTCCCGTTCCGCCCCGGCGACCGCTCCGTTCGGGGACTGTATCCGGGGCAGTCTTCGCTGTCGCTGACGGCGGGGCCGCTGGTGGCAGGTGCGGCGACTGAGAACCAGTGGTGGGGGCCGGGCGTACGCAACGCGATCTTGTTCAGCAACAATGCCGCCGGGTTTGCTCACCTGTTCGTCAGGACGGGGACGCCGATCCGCACGCGGGTCGGCGCCGTAGAGGCCAAGTGGCTTGTGGGAACGCTGAACGCGTCCGAGCAGTTCGCGTCTGGCTCAGAGTCCCACCGTTCGATCAGCGCCCTAGGCGTCACGGTGCAGCCCGCGCTCGCACCCGGGCTCACCGTGGGGCTCGCCCGCTCCGTGTACTCGCCCGTGGGCGGCACCGCGGCTGCCGCGGGCCGCTTTCTCGACGTGCTCGGACACTGGGGAGCGGGTCGCGACACGGTTGGGCGCCCCGCCGAGCAGATCCTCGCCCTGTCTGGCCGCTGGGTGGTGCCGGGGTACGGGGAAGTGTACGGTGAGTGGGCCCGCCGGGAGCTTCCCACTTCCTTCCGAGACCTCCTTGTCCAGCCGGAGCACTCCCAGGGGTTCGTCTTGGGAGCGCAGGCGGTGCGCGCGGTGCACCGGCGCTGGCCGAACCTGTTCCTGCCCGGCGAGC
>JAUJMI010000386.1 GCA_030446945.1 Longimicrobium sp.
AGGTCGCCGATCAGGTTGAACGCCTGGAAGATGAAGCCGATCTCGCGGTTGCGGATGTGCGCCCGCTGCGAGGCCGTGAGCCCCGACACCGGCTGCCCGTTGAGCGTGTACGTGCCGTCGGTGGGCGAGTCGAGCAGCCCCAGGATGGAGAGGAGCGTGGTCTTGCCGCAGCCGGAGGGGCCGGCGATCGCCACGTACTCGCCGGAGCGGATCTCCAGGTGGACGTTGTTGAGCGCGTGGGTCTCCACCTCTTCGGTCAGGAACACCTTGCCGACAGAGTCCATCTGGATGAGCGGCTTGGTTGCGGTTTCCATGGAACGGCTCCGTGTGGGGGGGAACTGAAGTGCGTGAGTTCGTTGGTGCGTTGAACCGCGGGGCAAGGCTTCGTGCATTGGATGCGCGGGAGCGTGAATACGTTTGTGCGGCTCACTCACGCACCAACGCACTCACGCGCCCACGCACCGTCTCTTACTTCAGCCTGACTCGCTCCGAGCCGTCGTACGCGCTCATGTCGGACAGGATCACCACGTCGCCCGGCTTGAGGCCGGAGACCACCTCGACCGTGCTGGCGGAGCCGCGGCCCAGCTTCACCGCCACTCGGGATGCCTCGGTGCCGGCGGGGTCCAGGCGGAACATGCTCACCGTGCTCTCCGCCTGGCCGTAGGCGGGGCGGCCCACGTACATCACGTTGGTCAGGCGCTCGATGTCCACCGTGCCGTCCACCGACAGGTCGGGGCGGGCGCCGCGGGGGAGGGGGCCCTCCAGCGACACGTCGATGGCCACGCTCCCGTTCTGCACCGACGGGTCGATGCGCACCACCCGCCCGCGCACGATGCCGTTGCGCGTGTCCACCGAGGCGGGAAGGCCCACCACCAGGTCCTTGGCCTGCGTCTCCGGGATGCGGAGCACCGCCTTGAGCCGGCCCGGCTGCACCACGCGGGCGAGGGTGGTGCCGCTGTTCACCCACTGACCCGGCTCCACCGAGAGCTCCTGCAGGACGCCGTCGCTGCCGGCGCGCACCTGCATGGCGTCGATCTGGCGCTGCTGGAACTGGATGAGGGTGCGCAGGATCCCGAGCTGCGACCGCTGCGCGGCGATCTGCGAGCTCATCGATTGGCTGATGAAGGCCAGGCGGCGCTGCTCCACCGCGAGCCGGACGCGCAGCTCCTCGGCGTTGTCGCGCGCGCGGTCGAGCTCCTGCTGCGAGACCATCTTCTGCGCGGCGAGCCCCTCGGCGGCGCGCGCCTGGCGCTCCGTCTCGCGCAGCTGGTTGCGCACGGTGGCCACGGTGGCCTCCTGCGTCAGCCGCTGCGACTCCAGGTTGCTGCGCAGCGTGGCGAGGTCGCTTTCCGCCGCCGCGAGCTGGCGCCGGGCCTCCAGCGCCTGGCGCTCCACGTCGGGGTTGGAGAGCTCGGCCAGCACGGTGCCGGCCTTCACCGCGGTGCCAGGCAGCACCAGCTTGCGCTCCACGCGGCCCGGCACCACGGCGGGGACCCAGCGGATGTCCTCGGCGATGAGGGTGCCGGGGCCGCGCACCTGGCGCAGCATGTCGCCGCGGCGCACCGTGTCGGTCCACACGGTAGCGCGCTCCACGGCGGGGGCGGCCGGGTCCAGGCGGGCGAGCGCCACGGTGGCCGCCGTCAGCACCGCGATCCCGGCGGCGCCGACTATCCAGCGTGCGCGCTTGCTCTTTTTGGGGCGGGGAACGTCCACGGTCGCAACTCCTGCAAGTGATGGATCGGCGGGCGCGGGTGCGCGCCGCGTGTCCTCGTCGGTTCAGCGGGCGGCGCTCAGGCGCTCCACCGCGGCGGTAAGCGCGCGGAGCTCCACCTCCATCCCGGCCAGCCGGTCGTCCAGCTCCTCGTGGCCAGCGCCGGGGCGGCGCACCCGCGCCACGGCGTGGAGCACCGGCACCACCCCGAACCGCGCCGCCAGCCCCGCCAGCGGAAAGATCAGCACGGCTCCGGCGATCCAGAGCACGAGCACGGTGGCGAGGTCGAAAGAGGGCATGGCGCGGATGATGGCTCGTGGTTGATGAAGTGCTTCGTTCACGGCGAACACCCTTAGGGCGAAGACCGTGCCCCCTCGCGCCCCAAGCGCAACCCATTGCCGCCGCGCGACTTGCGCGCTCCACCCGCTCGCCGGGTCTGACTCGCGTGCCCGCCGATGGGAAACTCGCGTCCCAAAAGCGGACACCTGGCGGGGGCGCCGCACTTGACCCGGGTGCGCCCGGTCGATAGGGTGTGTCGCCCGCGGGACGGTAGCGCACGCCCGCGCCGGGGAGCCACTGGAGATCGAGGAAAGGGTGAGGAGAACCGCATAATGGCTGATTCGAAGGCGGATGCGCGCTTCGACGCGCTGGTATCGCAGGTGCACGACTGGACGGAGTCGGCGGTCGCCCTGGACGAGGGGCACTTCCCCGGCGAGCTGCTGAGCGACCTCCGCGACCTGATCGAGGAGCTGAAGGCGTTCCTCGAGGAGGCGGAGCCGGGGACCTACAAGCGCGCCGACGTCATCGAGATGTTCGTGACCCCGGAGATGGCGGAGGTCACCGACCGTTTCCCCAAGGTGCGCCGCCTGCTGGAGAGCGCCTGGGGCTCGCAGCTGATGGAGCTGCTGGCCGAGGAATCCGCCGGCTACGAGCACGGCGACGACGACGAGGAAGAGGAGTAGAACGGAAGGGGCGGCTGCGAGGCCGCCCCTTCCATTGGTGGCATTCCTTTGGCCGGCAGGCGTCACACAGAGGACACGGAGAAGAAACGGCAAGACACGGAGAACCCCTCCTGCTGTTCTTTCTTTTTCCTCTGCGTCTCTGTGTGAAACTGCTTTTCGTGACTCCTTCAATTACCGCACCCCGCCTAATGGCCGACCAAGAAGCTCCCGCCGCCCAGCCCACCATCTCCGCGGATGCGGTGGCCGCGCAGCCGGCCGGGCCGAAGCTCAACGGGATCCAGACCAAGCACATCTACAAGGCCGTCGCGCTCGGCTTCGCGCTGGCGGTCCTCTTCCGCTTCTTCGACACCATCGCGCAGGTGTTCCTGATGGCCTACGCGGCGGCGATCGTGGCCGTGGGGCTCAACGCGCTGGGGCGAAAGCTGCCGCTGGAGCGGAAGTGGCTGGCGGGGCTGGTGGGGGTGCTGGTGATCGGCGGGGTCGCGGCGCTGCTGACCTTTGGGCTTCCCGTGCTGGTGGCGCAGCTCCGCGACATGGTCGGCCGCGGGCCGGGGCTGGAGCAGCAGATCAAGGAGTGGGAGGTGTGGCTCCGGCAGCAGACCGGCGCCCCCGTGCGCATCCCCCGGCCCGCCGAGATCGCCAAACCCGGCGCCGTGGGGAACGCCAACGCGGTGGGGAACGCGATGAGCTTCCTGGAGGCGCTGTTCATCCCGGTGGTGGTGTTCTTTGGCGCCCTCTTCGCGTTGGCGAACCCCAACGAGAACCTGATGAACCCGGTGCTGCGCCTCGTCCGCGCGGACCAGCGGCCCGCCGTGTACCGCGTCTTTCAGCTCATGGGCGAGCGGCTGGTGGGGTGGCTGCGCGGGACGGCGCTCGCCATGCTGTGCGTGGGCATCCTCAGCGTCCTCCTCTTCTCGCTGATCGGCGTCCCCAACGCGCTCCTGCTGGGTCTCCTCAACGGCACGCTGGAGTTCATCCCGCTGGTGGGGCCGTGGGTCGGCGGGGGCACGGCCACGCTGGTCGCCTTCATGGACGACCCCGGCAAAGGGGGGTGGACCGCACTGGCCGCGCTCGCCATCCAGCAGATCGAGGGGTACGTCATCACCCCCTTCGCCATGAAGCAGAGCGCCGAGATCCACCCCTTCATCACCCTCTTCGCCCTGGTGCTCTTTGGCGGGAT
>JAUJMI010000387.1 GCA_030446945.1 Longimicrobium sp.
ACTCCTTTCGCGCATCGCAGGTGATGGCGAAGCGCGCGCTGGAGAACCCCAAGATCCGCGTGCTCTGGAACACCGCCGTGGTGGACGTGCTGGGCGACCAGTTCGTGACCGGCGTGCGCCTCAGGTCGCTCACCACGGGGGTGGAGGAGGACTTCGAGTGCGGCGGCCTGTTCGTGGCGATCGGCCACACGCCGAACACATCGTTCCTGGAGGGCGCGCTGGACCTCACGGAGCACGGATACGTCAAGACGCCGCACCCCTGGCGCACGCGCACCAGCGTCAACGGCGTCTTCGCAGCGGGCGACGTGATGGACGACTACTTCCGCCAGGCGATCACCGCCGCAGGCACAGGCTGCATGGCCGCGCTGGAGGCGGAGCGCTGGCTGGCCCTGCACGACGGCATCGGCCAGGACCCGGTGCTGGAGACCGCCGAGAGCTCCATCGCCCAGGCCGACCGCGGCGGGATCGTGGCGGAAGCGGCGGGGTGAGGGCGGGGGCTCCCTCCGGGCCCCTCCCCCGCTCGTTCCTCGCGACCCCTCCCCAATAACTACCTGGGGGAGGGGTGAAGGCGCGGTATCGGTGCGGGTGGCGGGCGTCGCGGGCCTTTCCCCGCTCGCGTTGGTGCGGGGCTGCGCCGGTCACGGGCAGCCAGGCCGGCCTACCCCTACGGCATTGGTGCGAAGGTCGTCGCGGTGGGGGGGGAGGGCTGGCAGACACCCAGGTCTGCCCCTACAGGATCGGTGCGTCCGGCAGGGACCGGGGCGGGGGCAAGGGCGGGCGCGATGAATCGCGCCCCAACTAGCGGCCGAGACACACACTGAGTGCTCCCCCGTTCCGATGGACGGGGCACCTCGGCCGCTCGCTGTCCCCATTCCCCATTCCCCCTCCTCAACACCCCGCCAGCGTCACGCACCCGGACTCCTCGAACCCACGCGGCTCCAGCTGAATCGTCAGGTGGTGCAGGCCGAAGCGCTCGTGCAGCATGCGGTGCAGGTCGGCGAGGATCTCGGCGGAGGGGCGGCGCTCGTGGCGCTCGCCGACGATCACGTGGCCGCTCATGGCCTCCATGCCGCTGGTGATGGTCCAGACGTGGAGGTCGTGCACCGCCTCCACGTCGTTCACCTGGAGCATGGCGGCGCGCACCTCGTCCAGGTCGATGTGCGTGGGGGTGCCCTCCAGGAGGACGGAGACGCTCTCCTTGAGGAGGCCCCACGAGGCGTAGATCACCAGCGCGCCGATCAGCACCGACACCGCCGGGTCCGCCCAGAACCACCCGAACGCCCACACCGCCGCCCCGCCCGCGATGGCGCCCACGCTGCCGAGCGCGTCGGTGAGCATGTGGAGCCAGGCGCCGCGCACGTTCAGGTTCTCGCCGCGTCCGCCGTGGAGCACCCACATCCCGATCAGGTTCACGAGCAGCCCGCCCACCGCGATCCACATCACCAGCGCGCCCTGCACCGGCTGCGGATCGTTCAGGCGCTGGAACGCCTCCACGAAGATAAAGAGGGAGATGGCGATCAGCGTGCTCGCGTTGGCGAGCGCGGCCAGGATCTCGGTGCGATGGTAGCCGTAGGTGCGGCGCGCGTTGGCGGGACGGTTCCCGATCCACGCCGCGAAGAGCGAGAGCGCCAGCGCCCCCACGTCGGAGAGCATGTGCCCCGCGTCGGCCAGGAGGGCGAGGGAGCCCGCCACCCAGCCGCCCACCGCCTCCGCCACCATGTACGCCGCCGCCAGCACCAGCACGAGCGCGAGCCGGCGCTGGCTGCCCTGCGCGCGGCCGTGCGCATGTCCGTGTCCGTGGTGATGTCCCGCGCCCATGGCCGTTCGCGTTCAGGTGGAAAGGTGCGGCCGCGGTGCGCGCTTCCTCCACCCCCGCACCAGGAGAAAGATCCCCACCGCGATCATCAGGAGCGAGAGCGTCTGGCCCATCGTCAGCGGGCCGAGCACGGTGCCGAGGCGGTCGCCCGCGTCGGTGAACTGCACGTCCGGCTGGCGAAAGAGCTCGATGAAGGTGCGCGCCACGCCGTACCCCAGCATGAACACCCCGCCAAAGAACCCCGCGCCCAGCGGGTGCCCGCGCCGCGCAGACCAGCGGTACACCAGCCAGAGGATCACCCCCAGCACCAGCCCCTCCCCGATCGCCTCGTAGAGCTGCGACGGGTGGCGGAGGGGGACCTGCGCGCTGACCGCGTCCCAACGGCCGGACTCGAAGGCCTCGCGGATGATCCGCTCGCGCTCCTGCAGCCCCCGGCCGGTGCCCAGGAGCTCCGTGGCTTGTGGATCGGTGGGAAAACGCATCGCCCACGGCACCTCCGGGCCGGCGATGCGGCCGTAGAGCTCGCCATTGACGAAGTTGGCGACGCGCACGGTGAAGATGCCGGGGCACACGCCCAGCGCCAGCGCGTCGCCCAGGTTCAGGAAGGTAGCCCCGTGCTTTCGCGCGAACCATGCACCCGCCACGAGCACGCCGAGCAGCCCGCCGTGGAAGGCGAGCCCGCCCTCCCAGATGCGGATGATGGAGAGCGGGTTGGCGGCGAAGCTGGAGAAGTCGTAGAAGAGGATGTAGCCGAGGCGCCCCCCGAGGATGACGCCGAGCATGAGGGCGAAGATCAGGTCGCCCACCGCGTCGGGGTCAAGCTTCAGGAAGCGCCTCTGTGCCAGGCGCCGCAGGATGTAGTACGCCACCCCGAACCCCGCCATGTACCCCAGCCCGTACCACCGCACGTCGAGCGGGCCGGGGAGGTCGATCGCGACCGGATCGATGTACGGGTAGCGTATCTCCAGCACCGTCGATGGCTAGCGCCGCGCCGGCGCGATCTTCGCCTCGGCCTCGGCCAGGCGCATCTCGATGATGGAGCGGTCCATGGTACCTTCCTTGGTGTCCTCGAGCATCTCGCGGTACAGCTCCGCCGCGCCCTGCCAGTTGCCGGCCCCTTCCTGAAGGATGGCGGCCTGGTTCAGCGCCTCGGCCCGCTGGAAGTCCATGCGGGCGGTGCCCGCGGCGTCGCGGTACGCCTGGATGGCGCCGGCGCGGTCGCCGGTGCGGGCCAGCACCGCGCCCAGCATCAGCTGCCCCTGGTACTTGAGGTTCCCGCCGGAGCCGGCCACTTCGCGCGCGTGCGGCAGAGCCCGCTCCGGCTGGTTGGCGTCCAGGTAGAGCCCGGCGAGCTCCAGGCGCGCCTCCTTCCCCTCGCGGGTGCCGCCGTACTGCGCCACGAACGCCTCCAGCTGCGTCGTCCGCTGCGTCCCCTGCGCGGCGCTGGCGGAGAGCTCCAGGTACGCCACCGAAGCCCTGGACGCGTTGCTCCGCTGCATGAGGAGGTAGCCCAGCGCCAGCAGCATCAGCACGGCGAGGGCACCTGCCACCGTCACGATCCGGCGGATGTTCCGCTTGGCCCATTCCGCGACTTCGGCGGCGCGCATCGCGAACGCGTCGTCGGACTCGATGGTGGCGGAGGGTCGGCGGGTACGGGCCACGGAGGGCGAAGCCATGCAGTCCTCGGTATGGAGTTGCGGCAGCGGCGAGGGTTCGGCCGAAGCGCCTGGTTGCACCGGAAACGGCGAAGGGTGCACGCCGCCACCCGGCGGGTGCACAGAAACCGAAAATTAGCGCCGCGCTTGGAGTTGTGTCAACCGGAGTGCGTTGGTGCGGAAGTGCGTGTGTGACGGAGAACCCGTCCATGTCATCCAGAGAGGGTGTTGAAAATCCCGGAGCGGCAGCCAGAGGGCGCCGCCCCTCGCACTCCACCTCCTGAACGGAGCACCGCCCGGTTCGTGCCTCCACGCCGGATTCGGGCGCGGAGTGAAGGAAGCGATCCATGCCGCCGGCTCGCCACTGGCCCGTG
>JAUJMI010000388.1 GCA_030446945.1 Longimicrobium sp.
GCGCCATGCGCTCCAGAAGCTTCCGAAGTACCCGCCCCCGGACACGGTGGAGAGGTAATCGAAGCCGCGGAGAAGGCCCAGCCGGTGCAGCCCCTGCGCGAGCCCCAGGTTGAAGGTCGCGCTGCGGATTCCGCCACCGGAAAGCGCGAGGCCGTACAGCTCGCGGTTGGGGTCCACGATGCGGATGGGCGTGGGGCTCGCATCCTGGAAGGTGCCACCGATCTCAAGCTGCACGAACTCCGCGAACGAGGGCTTGGTGGGCTCGCGCGAGCTGGCGGGAGGAGGGTCAGTCATGGGTAGCCGGAGGGGAGGGGGTTCCAGCGAAGGGACCGGCGGCACCGGCTCGGCCGGACACGGTCGGAAGGCCGGAGAGACGGCTTGGGGGATACGCGGCTGGCGATGAGTCGCCACGGGTCCTATCTAAGCGCCACCTCATGTTACGTCAATACTTTTGCGCCAACGCTTGCCTGACCAGGCGCCTCTTCTCAATCTCGACATGCCGTAGGTTCAGCGGGCGCGTACCCGCATGATGGGCACACCACGACCGAAGCGGCGCTCCCGGGCGGTCAACATTCAGCTTCGGCCCGAAGATCCCGGAGATGTCGATCTTCAGGGTCCTGTATTCCCACGGCGTCTGATTCAGGAAGTAGCCAGCTGCCAGGTCAATCGCCGAGGAGCTCATCCACCCGCTTCGCCGAGAAGCCCGCCGTCGCGCGGTCGCCGGCGACGATGACGGGGCGGCTAACAAAGGTGTACTCCTCCGCCATCAGGCGGAGGAGGTCGTCTTCGCTGAGGGTCTGCTCGTGGAGGCGCAGCTTGCGGTACTTCATGGCGCGCTTGGAGAATAGCTTTTCCGCGCCGCCGACCTTGCGGGCCAGGTCCTCGACCTCGGCGCGCTCCAGGGGCTGGGCCTTGAGGTCGCGGAAGGAGCCGATGCGGATGCCGCGGTCGTGCAGGTGCTGGACGGCCTTCTGGCAGGTGGTGCAGTGGGGGAGCCAGCAAACGTCGACTCCCCCCATGTGCTCGCTCACCGCGTCTCCTGCAGGACGGGCGACTCGGCGAGGTAGGCGGCCACAAGCGCGACCACCTCGGCGTCGGTGAGGGTGCGGTCGCCGGTCTTGGCGGCGTTGAAGACGTGGGTGCAGAGGGCGTCGTCGTCGCCGTCGAAGCCGTGCGCGCGCATCCAGTAGCGCACGTTGGAGAGGCCGCTCATCGGGGAGATGTCGATCTTCTGGCAGAGGCCGAAGAGGCCGGCCGGGACGCCGGAGTAGATGCGGTCCGCGAGCCAGGCGTCGCCCTTGGCCTCGGCCTTGATGATGGCGGCGGCGTGCACGCCCGTGCCGGTGCGAAAGGCGTCCTCACCGAAGACGGGCCAGTTGTACGCCAGCGGCACGCGGCAGGCGCGCGCGGCGGTCTGCACGTACTCGTTGAGCTTCGACAGGTCCCAATCGTGGAGGCCCAGCAGCTTCAGGTTCACCAGGAGGAGATCCATCTCCGCGTTCCCGCAGCGCTCCCCGATCCCCAGCGCGGTGCCGTGGATGCGGTGCGCGCCCTCCTCGATGGCGGCGAGGCAGTTGGGCATCCCCAGCCCGCGGTCGCGGTGGCCGTGCCAGTCCACTTTGACGTCCTCGCCGCTCGGCTTCACGATCTCGTCGATGACGAAGCGGATCAGCTGGCGGACGCCGTGTGGGGTGGCGTGCCCCACCGTGTCCGCCAGGCAGATGCGCCGCGCGCCGCAGCGGATGGCGGTGCCGTACAGCGCCTTGAGCACGTCCGGCTGGGCGCGGGTGGTGTCCTCGGTCACGTACATCACCGGCAGCCCCTCGGATACGGCGAAGCCCACCGCGTCCTCGGTGGCGCGCAGCATCCGGTCCAGCGTCCAGTCTTCCGCGTACTGGCGGATGGGGGACGATCCGATGAAGGTGGCCGCCTCGATGGCGATCCCCGTGCGCTGCGAGACGTCGACGATCGGCTGCACGTCCGCGCGAACGGTGCGGGCGGCGCAGTTGGGCTCGATGGGGAGGCGCTCGTCCGCGATCACGCGCGCGAGTGCTTCCACGTCGCGCACGGCGCGCGGGCCGGCGCCGGGAAGGCCGATGTCCGCCGCGGCGATCCCCAGCTCCGCCATCAGGTGGAGGAGGCGGATCTTGTCTTCGATGGGGGGGTCGGTAACCGAGGGCGACTGCAAGCCGTCACGCAGCGTCTCGTCGTTGAGCTGCACGCCGCGTCGGGTGGAATAGTCGAACGAGCCGTCCTGCGTGTTCCAGTCGAAGACCAGGTCGCGCTCCTGCATGCGATCCTCGCGGGCGGGGGTTGAGGGGAGGCGCCCGGGCGCGGGCACGCCATGCATCATAATGAACGGCAGGCAGATGCGAAACCCGCGGCCCACTCGGTTGACAGCCCCGCCGCGGCGCGGCATCATCAACCTTCCACCCCCCCTGGTACCGGCAACCGGCAGCGCGCCCTGACCTCCGTTCTCCGCCCCGTCCGCCAGCTGGCCCATCGCACCGACGACGCCACGCTCCGCGACCAGCTGGAGCTGGTGCGCATCCCCGCCCCCCCGTTCGGCGAGGAGGAGCGGGGCGCGAGCGTGCTGGAGCGCCTGCGCGAGGCGGGATATGATGATGCGGCCTGCGACGAGGTGGGGAACGTCCTCGCCACCCTTCCCGGCGCGGCGGGCGCGGAGCCGGTGGTGGTGGCGGCGCACCTGGACACCGTCTTCCCCGCGGGAACGGACGTGGAGCCGCGCCACGACGGCGGCCGCATCTACGCGCCCGGCATCACCGACAACTCGCGCGGGCTGGCGGGGATGCTGGCGGTGGCGCGGCTGGTGCGCACCGCCGGGATCCGCACGCGCCGCCCCATCCTCTTCGTCGCGACGGTGGGCGAGGAGGGGACGGGGGACCTGCGCGGGGTGAAGCACCTCTTCCGCGAGGGTTCGCCGCTGCGCACGGCGGCGGCTTTCGTGGCGCTGGACGGGTCGGGGATGCGGCGCATCGTGCACCGCGCCATCGGATCGCGGCGGCTGCGGGTGACGGTGGAGGGCCCGGGCGGCCACTCGTGGGCGGACCGCGGCGCGCCCAACCCCATCGTCGCGCTGGCCGCCGCCACCGCCGAGGTCAGCACGCTCGCCCTCCCCCACCCCGAGCGCTCCTCGCTCACCGTGGCGCGCATCGGCGGCGGCACCAGCATCAACGCGGTGCCGGACGCCGCGTGGCTGGAGCTGGACATGCGCAGCGAGGCCCCCGGCGTGCTGCTGGAGCTGGAGGCGAGCGTGCGCGGGATCGTCAAGCGCGTGGTGAGGGAGGAGAGCACCGGGCGCCGCCCCGGCACCGACGCGCTGAGCTGCGAGGTGGCGGTCATCGGCGACCGCCCCTCCGCCGAGACCCCCGCCCGCTCCGAACTGGTGCGGATCTCCACTCAGGTGACCTCGTCGCTCGGCGCCGAGCCGGAGCTCGTCTCTTCTTCGACGGACGCGAACGTGCCGATGGCGCTCGGCATCCCCTCCATCGCCATCGGCGTGGGCGGCGACTCGGGCGGCATCCACACCACCGACGAATGGTACGCCAACGACCACGGCGCGCTGGGGATCGAGCGCGCGCTGCTGATCGTGCTGGAGGCGGCGGGAGTGGTGGAGTAGGGCCCTCACCCCCGCTCGTTCCTCGCTGCCCCCTTTCCCGATAACAGGAGAGGCTGCGCCTCTGTTATCGAGAGAGGGGGCGTGGGTACGTCACGTCAGCCGGATAACACGCACGGGCGCGATTCATCGCGCCCGTGTCCGACGCTGCTCCGCAACCCCTCGTTCGCACCAACACATTGTAG
>JAUJMI010000389.1 GCA_030446945.1 Longimicrobium sp.
GGCTTCGCGGGGCCGCACACCGTGGCCGCCAGCGCCGGCGACGTGGCCGCGCTCGCCGCGCATCTGGGGGGCGAGGTCGCGGCGGTGATGGGGCACTCGTTCGGCGGCAAGGTGGCGCTCACTTACGCGGGCACCGCCCCCGCCGGGCTGCGGCAGGTGTGGGTCATGGACTCCACCCCGGCCGTGCGCGCGCCGGAGGGGAGCGCGTGGCGGATGATCGAGGCGATCCGCTCCCTGCCGCCCGAGTTCGCGTCGCGCGCGGAGGCGGTGCAGGGGCTGATGGCAAAGGGGTACGACGAGGGGCTGGGCGCGTGGATGGCCATCAACCTGGAGCCGCACGAGGGGCGCTACCGCTGGCGCCTGGACTTCGACGTGATGGAGGAGATGCTGCGCGACTTCTTCCAGGCGGACCTGTGGGAGATGGTGGCCCGCCCGCCGCAGGGGGTGGAGCTGCACTTCGTGAAGGCCCGCGAGTCCAACACGCTGGAAGAATCCGCCGCCGCGCGCCTGGAGGCGGCGGGGGCGGCCACCGGACGCGTCTTCCTCCACCGGCTGGAGGGCGGGCACTGGATCAACACAGACAACCCGGAGGGGGTGCTCGACCTCCTCGTCAGGAACCTCCCGTAGCCGTGTCGCTCATCATCCGCCGCGCCCACCCGGACGATGCCGTGCGTCTGGCCTCTCTGGCGCGCGCCCATGCCGTCAGCGTGACGCCGGAGTACGTCGCGGCGCATCCCGTCTTCACCGCGACGGAGGGGACGCGGCTGGTGGGGTTCTACGCGCTGGAGGACGAAGGGGAGCGCTGGACGCTCCGCCACCTCTGGGTGGCGCCGGAGTGGACGGGGCGGGGGCGCGGCCGGTGGATGTTCACCGACGCGGTGCGCCGCGTGCGCCGGGAACACGCCGCGGCGCTGCGCCTGGTGCCCGAGCCTGAGGCGGAGGCGTTCTTCCTGAAGATGGGAGTCGCAGCGGTGGAGGGAGGGCTGGAGCTGGACCCCGCCACCTGGGAGGAGCCGCTCCCCGACAGCGTGTCAGACGCCGCCTTCGCCGAGTAGCACCAGCACCACGTCGCCCACGTTGGTGCCGGTGGGGCCGGTGACCAGCAGCTCGCCGGTGGCGCGGAAGAAGGTGTGGCTGTCGTTGCGGTCGAGCGCCGCGCGCGCATCCTCGCCGCGCTCCCTTCCGCGCGCCACCGTCCCCGAGTCCACGATGGCCCCGGCGGCGGAGGTGGGCCCGTCCACCCCGTCGGTTCCCAAGGTGGCGGCGACGGCGCCGTGCTCGGCCGCGAGCTCCAGCGCCAGCGCCAGGGCGAGCTCCTGGTTGCGCCCGCCCCGCCCCTTCCCGCGCACCGTCACCGTCGTCTCGCCGCCGAACAGGAGCGCGAGCGGGCCCTCGTGCTCCCCGCGCCGCCGCCGGGCGAGCGCGGCGATCTCGCGGGCGGCGTCGCGCGCCTTTCCCTCCAGGTTGTCCGCCACGATCTCCGCGCGGTAGCCCAACTCCCGCGCGGCGCGCGCGGCCCCCGCCAGCGCATCGCGCACCGAGGCCGCCACGTGCGCCGACGCGCGCCGAAACGCGGGATCGCCCGGCTTCGGCGTCTCCGGCACCACCCCCGCGGCGCCGGCCTGGAGGTGGGCCATCACCGCTTCCGGCGCCCTCACGCCGCGCTTTCGCAGCACCGCCACCGCCTGCGCAAAGGTGGTGGTGTCGGGCACGCCGGGCCCCGAGCCGATCACGTCCAGCGGCGACCCCACCACGTCCGAGATCGCCAGCGTCACCAGCCGCGCCGGTGCGGCCGCCCGCGCGAGGCCGCCCCCCGCGATGCGCGACAGGTGCTTGCGCACGGCGTTCACCTCGCCGATCTCCGCCCCGGCGCGCAGGAGCGCGGCCGTGACCTCCCGCACGTCCGAGAGCCCCACCGCGGCCGGCGGGCACGGCCACAGCGCCGACGCCCCTCCGGAGAGGAGGCAGAGCACCAGATCCCGCTCCCCCGCCGAGCGCGCCACCTCCAGCGCCGCAACCGCGCCGGCGAGGCCGTGCGTGTCCGGCACCGGGTGCGCGGCCTCCCACACCTCGATCCCCGGCAGCTCCGCGCGCGCGCCGTGCGGCACCGTGATGCATCCCGCCGCCACGCGCTCACCCAGCACCTCCAGTGCTCCGCGCGCCATCCCCACCGCAGCCTTTCCGGCGCCCACGATCAGCACCCGTTCCACCTCCCCCAGCTCCACCCTCTCCCCGGCCACCGTCAGCGCCTCCCCCTCGCGCCGCAGCGCACGGAGCACGGCGTCGCGCGGATTCACCGCGGCCAGGGCGGCGTCGAGGATGCGGCGGGCGTGGTCGCGCAGGGGCATCATGTCCTGGGGCGGCTTGCACTTGGACGTCCAGACGTCTAAATTGTTTCTTCCACGCGGACAAGGGGAAACATGCCGGCTCGTGTCGCACCAGGAAAGATCCGCGATGCCATCGTCGCCCATCTGGAGACACGCCCAGAGGCGTCGCTGGACGAGATACGCGATGCGGTGCGCGCACAGGTGAATCCCGCGGTGGCGGAGTCGTCCGTCCGCTCGTATCTGCGTATCAACACCCCCAGCCTCTTCGTTCGGACTGGACGGGGTAGGTACGCCCTTCAGGGTACGGAGCAGCTGGACTTCGGCCAGGCGGCGGTCACGCGGGTGTTCTGCCACGGGCGGGCGGAGCTCTTCTCGGGGAACTGCGTCGATTGGCTGCGCCAGCGCGAGCCGGCGAGCGTGCATGCCGTAGTCACCGACCCTCCGTACGGGCTGGTGGAGTACGCTCCTCAACAGCAGCAAAAGATGCGTTCGGGACAGGGCGGTGTCTGGCGGATACCGCCCTCGTTCGACGGGCACAAGCGGGCGCCCCTTCCGCGCTTCACCACTCTGCGGCCAGACGAGCTGCGCGGACTCGAGGACTTCTTCCACCATTGGGCGAAGGCGCTCCTTCCGGTCGTCGTGCCGGGGGCGCACGTCTTTGTGGCGTCGAACCCGCTCCTGTCCTACCTCGTGGCGCGAGCGGTAGCCCAGGCGGGATTCGAACGCCGTGGCGAGATCATCCGCCTGGTCATGACGATGCGAGGCGGGGACAAGCCGAAAAATGCGCACCACGAGTTCGGCGATGTGACGGTGATGCCCCGCTCGATGTGGGAGCCGTGGCTACTCTTCCGGAAGCCGATTGAGGGGCGCGTCCAGGACAACCTGCGCAAGTGGAAGACGGGCGGGCTGCGAAGGGTGTCTGCGGAGCAGCCGTTCGGAGACGTGATCGAGTCGCACCCCACGCGTACCGCGGAGCGTGCCCTCGCCCCGCATCCGAGCCTCAAGCCGCAAGCCTTTCTGCGGCAGATCGTGCGTGCTGCGTTGCCGCTGGGGGAAGGAATCGTGCTCGATCCTTTTTCCGGGTCCGGTTCGACGCTTGCCGCCGCGGAGGCAGTGGGCTACCAGAGCATCGGCGTGGAGATGGATCCGGTGTACGTGGACGTTGCGCGCGACGCCATCCCGAAGCTCGCAGCGCTCAGAGTCAAGAATCAGGCGCGGTAGATCCAGTTCTGGCGCAGCTTCGCAACTCCGTCCTTGTGGAGTGTCGCGGTACGCGTCCCGAGTTCGCCGCGTGAGTTCTTCCGGAAGTCGTCCACCGTCACCTGACCCAAGTAGACCGCCGAGAACGTCATCGGCGGGCGGTCGATGGCCGGCTCCGTCTTGTCGTCGACTTCGTACACAAAGACGCACATCCACTGTTCACGGGCGCCGTGTGTATCTACGGCGCCCGATTTGTTGCGGGTGGTCTTGATCTCAACACC
>JAUJMI010000390.1 GCA_030446945.1 Longimicrobium sp.
GGACGTGCACGAAACGGGCGGTGGCGTTCATGGCAGGTCGGGTGTGGCGGGGAAGAGTGGCGTTCAACTTTCGGTTGCGTCTGGCGCGGCGGCTTCGGCGGGCTCTTCCGCTGGGACGCGCTTCGCCTTCTTCGCGCGTTTCGGCTTCACCGGCTCCGACAGCCCGGCGGCCGCGGCGGCTTCCGCGGCCTTGGCGGCGAGCACCGGGGGGAGCGCGAGGAGCTCGGCTTCGGAGATCTGGGGGATGCTCAGCTCCTGCGCCTTCGCGGCCTTGGAGCCGGCGTCCTCACCCACCACCAGGAAGCTCGTCTTCTTCGTGACGCTCCCCGTCACGCGCCCGCCGCGGGCCTCGATGAACTCCGTGGCCTCGTCGCGCGTGAGCGTGGGAAGAGTGCCGGTAATGACGAACGTGTAGCCGGTGAAGTCGCCGCTCGGCGCCTCGCCGCGCTCTTCGGTCAGCACCACGCCGGCTTCCCTCAGCTTCCGGACGACCGCGAGATTCGACTCGTGCTGCGCCCAGCCGTGCAGCGCCTCGGCGGTGGTGCGGCCGATGCCGTGCACCGCCACCATCTCGTCCACCGACGCGTTCAGGATGCGGTCGATGTCGCCGAAGTGGCGCGCCAGCAGCTCGGCGGCGTGCTGCCCCACGTGGCGGACGCCTAACCCGAACAACACCCGCGCCAGGCCGCGCTCCTTCGACTCCGCGATCCCGTCCAGCAGGTTGCGCGCGGACTTCTCCTTGAAGCCCTCCAGCGCCAGCAGCTGCTCCCCGGTCAGCGCGTACACGTCCGCGACGTCGCGGATGAGGCCCTGCTCCAGGAAGAGCCGGATGCGCTCCTCGCCCAGCCCGCGGATGTCCATCGCGGAGCGCGTGACGAAGTGGACCAGGCCCCAGTAGATCCGCGCTGGGCAGGCGGAGTTGGGGCAGTACACCATCGCCTCGTCGTCGGGACGCTCCACCGGGGTGCCGCACGCGGGGCAGTGGTCCGGGAGCTTGTACGGTTCGCCGCGCGGCTGCCCCTCCGTCACGACGGCGGCCACCACCTGGGGGATCACCTCGCCGGCGCGCTTCACGATCACGCGGTCGCCGGCGCGCAGGTCCTTGCGCTGGATGTCCTCCTCGTTGTGGAGCGTGGCCAGCTTCACCACCACCCCGCCGATCTCAACCGGCTCCAGCACGGCGAACGGGTTGAGCGCGCCCGTGCGGCCGACGTTGATCTCGATCGAGTTGAGCGTCGTCTCCGCCAGGTCGGGCGCGTACTTGTACGCCGTGGCCCAGCGCGGCTCGCGACCACCGACAACCCCCAGCTCCTCGTGCAGGCGGAACGGCTCCACCTTCACCACCACGCCGTCCACCTCGTAGTCCAGCGTCCCGCGCGTGCTCTCGAACTCCGCCACGTACTCCAGCACGCCATCCAGGTCGTCGCGGTGCGCGGCGAGCTCGTTGACCGGAAGCCCCCACCCGCGCAGCCCGTCCAGCAGCTCGCTCTGAGTCTGGACGGGGAGGCGGTCGGTGGAGCGTGGGTCGAGCTGGACGGCGTAGGCGAAGAAGCGAAGCGGGCGCGTGGCGGTGACGCCGGGGTCGAGCTGGCGGACGGCCCCGGCGGCCGCGTTGCGCGGGTTGGCGAAGGTGCTCTGCCCCTCGGCGGCGCGGTGCGCGTTCATGGCCGAGAAGCCGGAGAGCGGCATGTACACCTCACCGCGAACCTCCATCCGCGCCGGGACCCGCACGCCGCCGTGGCGCAGGCGCAGCGGGATCTCGCGGATCGTGCGCAGGTTGCGGGTTACGTCCTCGCCGATGGTGCCGTTGCCCCGCGTGGCGCCCCTCACCAGCACCCCGTCCTCGTACGTCAGCGCAATCGCCAGCCCGTCGATCTTGGGCTCCACGTCGTAGCCGGCCGTGGCGACCTCGGCGGCCATGCGCGCGTTGCGCTGCTCCCAGCCGCGCAGCTCCTCGGGGGAGAAGGCGTTGTCCAGCGAGAGCATGGGGGCCAGGTGCGCCGTCTTCTCCAGGCGGCTGGCCGGCTCCGCGCCCACGCGCTGGGTCGGCGAGTCGGGCGTGCGCAGCGCGGGGTGCTCCTCCTCCAGCCGCTTCAGCTCCTGGAAGAGCCGGTCCCACTCCCGGTCGCTCCGCGACGGAGCGTCCAGCACGTAGTACTCGTGGTTGGCGTGCTCGATCTGTTCGCGGAGCTCGGCGGCGCGCGCGGCGGCCTCCGGCGGGACGGGCGAGGTCATTCCGAAGCGGCTGGCATCTCCGACGAGCGGATCACGCGGTTGCGGCCGCTGGTCTTGGCGAGGTAGAGCGCCTCGTCCGCCTGCTTCAGCAGCCCCTCCGGCGAGTCCACCCCCTCGCGCGGCGCCGAGGCGACGCCGCAGGAGACGGTCATGCGGATCTCGTTTGATTCGTCGCGGAAGAGGTGCGCCTCCACCGCAGTGCGCACCCGCTCCGCGAAGGTGGCGGCGGCTTCCTCGTCCGTGTTGGGGAGGATGGCGATGAACTCCTCGCCGCCGTAGCGGCCCACCATGTCGATCTCGCGCGCGGCCTCGCGGATGATGCGCGCCGTCTCGTAGAGCACCACGTCGCCGGTGGGGTGGCCGTAGGTGTCGTTGATGCTCTTGAAGCGGTCCAGGTCCAGCATGGCGACGCCCACCGGCTCGCCGCCGCGCAGCGAGCGCTCCCACTCGTCGCGCAGCAGCTCGTGCACGTGGCGGTGGTTGAAGAGGCCGGTGAGCCCGTCGGTGATCGACAGCTTGCGGAGGCGCTTGTTGGCGTCCTCCAGCTCGCGGTTCTTCTGGTCCAGCTCGTCCTGCAGCCGCTTGATGCGGAGCATGGCGCGCACCCGCGCCTCCAGCTCCTTGAAGTTGTACGGCTTGCTGATGTAGTCGTCCGCCCCCGCCTCCAGCCCCTCCACGATGTCCTCCGCCGTGTCCTTGGCGGTCACCAGGATGATGGGGATGAAGGGAAGGGAGGTGTCGTTCTTGATGCGGCGCGACACCTCGAAGCCGTCGATGACGGGCATCATCACGTCGCACAGGATGAGGTGCGGCGCCTCGCCGTGCACCCGCTCCAGCGCCTCCTGGCCGTTGGTGGCCGTTACGACGATGTACCCGCGCGACGAAAGGCGCGCATCCAGGATGTCGACGTTGTCCGGGACGTCGTCGACCACCAGGATGCGCGTGCGCTCCGGATCACCCGCCCCCACCGGCGGCTCGCTCAAGCGTTGGCCTCGCGCCCGGCGCCGATGAAGCGCTCCACCTCGGCCACCACGCGGCGCGGCTCGCAGGGCTTGGCCAGGTACCCGTCGCACCCCACTTCCTGCGCCTTGGCGCGGTCGGTGGCGAGCGCGTGGGCGGTGAGGGCGATGATGGGGATGGTGGAGGTCGCCGGATCCCCCTTGAGGATCTTGGTGGCCTCCCACCCGTCGATCAGCGGGATGGAGATGTCCATCAGGATCAGGTCCGGGCGGTCCTCCCGGGCCATCCGCACGCCATCTTCGCCGTTGCGTGCCTCGATCACCCGATAGCCGAAGTGTTCGAGGATGGTACGGTAGACCGTCCGGTTGTCCTCGTTGTCTTCTACGAGGAGCACCGTCTTGCTGGAGTCGGCCATGCCGAGAGCCTCCTGGTGTGATTCGCTGCCCGGCCGGGGCGCCTCGCGGGCCGCGGGACCGGGGAGCGGATAATGTATACGCCGCCGCGCGCGTGCCGCAACCCAAGGGCAAGTGCGTGAGTGCGTTAGTGCGGGGAATGGGGAATGGGGAATGGGGAATGGGGAATGGGGAATAGGGAATAGGGAA
>JAUJMI010000050.1:0-4374 GCA_030446945.1 Longimicrobium sp.
ACGCGGAGGCGCGGAGAACCGCAACTGCTTGGCTCACCCGGAGAGACAGAGCCACAGAGAAAGAACAGCAGAAGGGGGGTCTCTGTGGCTTGCAGTTCCCTCTGCGCCCTCTGTGTGAGTCTGTTTTTCTGTTGTTCTCCGCGTCTCCGCGTGAGGCCGCTGTTCGGGTGCATGCGAAACTTAACGCCTGCTTCCTGCGTCCGGTCAGGAACACTCCCGCCCGCACTCTCTTTGCCATCCCCATGGAACTTCAGATCCGCGACCTGTCCAAGACCTACGGCAACGGCGTGCACGCGCTGAACGGCGTGACGCTCACGATTCCGCTCGGGATGTACGGTCTGCTCGGGCCCAACGGCGCGGGCAAGTCCACGCTGATGAGGACGCTGGCGACGCTTCAGGAGCC
The DNA here is from genome assembly GCA_030446945.1 of Longimicrobium sp. Lineage (GTDB taxonomy): Bacteria > Gemmatimonadota > Gemmatimonadetes > Longimicrobiales > Longimicrobiaceae > Longimicrobium. The sequence continues at coordinate 404 of JAUJMI010000050.1, forward strand.
GGATTCGGGCTCCATCCGCCTCGGCGCGCTGGACGTGCTGCGCAGCAAGGACGAGATGCGCAGGACGCTCGGCTATCTGCCACAGGAGTTCGGCGTCTATCCCAACGTGCGGGCGGAGCGGCTGCTGGAGCACTTCGCGGTGCTCAAGGGGATTCCGAGGCGGGCGCGCAAGGAGGTGGTGGAGGCGCTGCTCCGGCAGACCAACCTGTGGAACGTGCGGCGCGAGAAGCTCGACGGATTCTCCGGCGGGATGCGCCAGCGCTTCGGAGTGGCGGTGGCGCTGCTCGGGAATCCCAAGCTGATCATCGTCGACGAACCCACGGCGGGGCTGGACCCGGCGGAGCGCGTGCGCTTCCTCAACCTGCTCAGCGAGCTGGGCGAGAACAGTATCGTCATCCTCTCCACCCACATCGTGGAGGACGTGGTGGAGCTGTGCAGCCGCATGGCCATCATCGACCGCGGCGAGATCCTGCTGGAGGCGGAGCCGCTGCGTTCGGTGGCGGAGCTGCGCGGGAGAATCTGGCGCAGGATCGTCTCGCGAGACGAGCTGCCCGAGGTGGAGCGGCGGCACGCGGTGATCTCCACGCGGCTGCTGGCGGGGCGCACGGTGGTGCACGTGTACGGCGTTGCGTCGCCCGGCAACGAGTTCGAGCTCGTCGAGCCGGGGCTGGAGGACGTCTACTTCAGCGTGATGGGTCGCCACCACGGCCGCGTAGAGGTGGTATCGTGAGGATGGGCGAGGTCTTCCGCTTCGAGATCGAGTACCGGCTGCGCAGCCTCTCCACGTGGATCTACGGGGCGCTCCTGCTGCTGCTGCCGTTCCTGATGCTGCACATGATCAACGGCAGCAGCAGCCACATGAACTCGCCGGAGATGGTCGCGAAAATCTCCAGCGTCATCGGCACGCTGGGGATGCTGGTGACGGCGGCGCTCTTCGGCGACGCCGCCACGCGCGACTTCTCGTCCGGCATGCACCCGCTCGTCTTCACCACGCCGCTGCGCAGGGCGGAGTACCTGGGCGGCCGCTTTCTGGGCGCGCTGGCGGTCAACGCGGTGCTCCTGCTCGGCATCCCGCTCGGCCAGCTGCTCGGCGCGAGCATGCCGTACATGGATCCGCAGATGTTCGGGCCGGTTCGCGCGGCCGGGTACGTTCAGGCGTACCTCCTCTTCCTCCTCCCCAACCTGGTCCTCGGCGCCGCGGTGCTCTTCACCGTCGCGGCGCTCACCCGGCAGATGCTCCCCGCCTTCCTCAGCGGCGTCGCGCTCTTCATCGCCTACACCTTTGCGGGGGAGATGGCGGGGGATCTCGGGGCGTCTACGGCGGCCGCGCTGGCCGATCCGTTCGGGGTGCGGGTGGTCGAGGGGATCACGCGCTACTGGACGCCGGTGCAGCGCAACTCGCAGGCGATCGGCTTCCCCGCGATCCTGCTGTGGAACCGGCTGCTCTGGACCGGCGTGGCGCTGGCGGTCCTGGCCCTCCTCCACCACCGCTTCCGCTTCGGGCACCCGGGCGGCGCTCCCGGCCGCAGGGCGCGGCGCAGGGTGGCGGATGCCGAGGTGCTCAGGACGGGCCCCCTCGTAGTCCCGGCGCCCGAAAGGACGTTCGGTGTGCGCACGCGCGTGGAGCAGACGCTCGAGGTCGCGCGGCGCGCGCTGGAGGAGATCGCGGCGAGCCGCGCGTTCCTGGTGATCGCGGGGGGAGCGGTAGTCTTCGTCTTCGTGGTGGGATGGGATGTGGGCGACCTGGTCTTCGGCACCTCCACCTGGCCCGTCACCCACCTCGTCGCGGGGGAGGTGCTGACCGGCGCGGCGTCCACCATCGTCGCGGTGCTGATCGCGCTCTTTGCGGGCGAGCTGGTGTGGAGGGAGCGCGACGTGCGCGTGAGCGAGATCGCCGATGCCGCGCCGGTGCCGGTGTGGGCCGCGCTGCTGGGGCGCTTCCTGGCTCTCGTGGCGATGATCGTGATCCTGCAGGCGGTGTTGATGGCGTCCGGCGTGCTGCTCCAGGCGCTCCGCGGCTACCAGCAATACGAGCTCGGGCTCTACCTGCGCATCCTGTTCGGGATGAAGCTCGTCGATTACGTCCTCATCGCCGCGCTGGCGATGGCGGTGCACGCGGTCGTCAACCAGAAGTACCTGGGGCACCTGGTGGTGGTGCTGTACTACGTCTTCAGCGTCTTCGCCGGCCGCTTCGGCGTGCGGCACAACCTGCTGATCTACGGCTCCGATCCGGGGTGGGTGTACTCGGACATGAACGGCTTCGGGCCGTTCGTCTGGCCGTTCGTCTGGTTCAAATTGTACTGGGCGGCGTGGGCGCTTCTCTTCGCCCTCGCCGCAAAGCTGGCGTGGGTGCGCGGGCGGGAGTCGAGCGTGCTCACACGCATGGCCGAGGCGCGCTCGCGGCTCACCGGCACCGTGGTGCGCGCCGGCGCCCTCGCGGCGATGCTGGTGCTGGCGCTGGGCGGCTTCATCTTCTACAACACCAACGTCCTCAACGACTACCGCACGCCCTTCGAACAGGACGAGGTGCAGGCGGAGTACGAGCGGCGCTACCGGCGCTTCGATGCCCTGCCGCAGCCCCGCCTGACCGCCGCCAGGCTGCACGTGGAGATCTACCCCGACGAGGGCGCCGCCGACCTTCGCGGCACCTACCGCCTCGTCAACCTGACCGCGCAGGCGATCGACTCCATCCACGTCGCCATCGCCCCGGAGATCCGCGTCCGCTCCGTCACCTTCGACGGCCCGGCCAGGCAGGTGCTGGAGGACGACCGGACGCAGTACCACATCTACGCCCTCGCCCGCCCTCTGCAGCCCGGCGACTCGCTGCACCTGGGCTTCGACGTGGAATTCCGCCCGCGCGGCTTCCCCAACAGCGGCATCCCCACCGAAGTGGCGAGGAACGGCGCCTACTTCGACGCGCGCTGGTTGCCGATGATCGGCTACCAGCCCGCCCACGAGCTGAGCGACGAGACGGCGCGCCGGGAGCACGGCCTCCCTCCCAGCCGTCCCACGCCGACTGCGGGCGACCCGGCCGGGCTGCACTCGCGCTCCGGGATCCGCAACGTCGACCTCGTGCACATCGACGCCGTCGTCGGCACCGACCGCGGCCAGATCGCCATCACCCCCGGCACCCTGCGGCGCGAGTGGATGGAGAACGGCCGGCGCTACTTCCACTACCGCATGAACGCGCCGCTCCCCTTCGGCGCGCCCTTTCTATCCGCCGAGTACGCCGTGGCGGAGGACCGCTGGAGAGACGTCGCGCTGCGCGTCTACCATCACCCGACGCACACCTTCAACGTGCAGCGGATGATGAGGAGCATGAAGGCGTCGCTGGAGTACAACAGCGCCCACTTCGGCCCCTATCAGTTCAGGGAGCTGCGCGTGGTGGAGTTTCCGCGCTACGCCAGCTTCGCCCGCGCGCACCCGCACACCATCGCCTACTCGGAGGGCAGCGCCTTCCTCACACGCGTGAACGAGGGCGACGTGGACCGTCCCTTCTTCGTGACCGCGCACGAGACCGCGCACCAGTGGTGGGGCGGCCAGGTGATCGCCGCGCGGGTCCGTGGCGGCGCCCTCCTCTCCGAGACGCTGGCGCAGTACAGCGCGATGATGGTGATGGAGAAGGCGCTGGGTCCCGAGCAGCTCCGCCGCTTCTACGCCTACGAGCTGGAGCGCTACCTCCGGAGCCGGGGCGTCTTTTCCAACCGCGAAGTCCCCCTGCTGGACGTGGAGGAGCAGAGCTACCTCTACTACCACAAGGGCGCCGTCGCCATGTACACGCTGCGCGACCACATCGGCGAGGCGCGCGTGAACGCCGCCCTGCGCGGCTTCCTCCAGAAGCACCGCGCCGGCGTGCCGCCCTACCCCGCCTCGCGAGACCTGTACGCGGAGCTGCGCGCCGTCACCCCGGACTCGTTGCGCCCCCTGCTGCGCGACCTCTTCGAGGACGTCGTGCTGACCAGCGTGCGCGC
>JAUJMI010000050.1:4474-13071 GCA_030446945.1 Longimicrobium sp.
TGCGCCCCCTGCTGCGCGACCTCTTCGAGGACGTCGTGCTGACCAGCGTGCGCGCCGGCGAGGCACGCGCGGAGCCCACGGGCACCGGCCAGTACCGCGTCACCCTCCAGGTCACCGCCACCAAGGTCCGCGCCGACAGCATCGGCCGCGAAACGGAGATCCCGATGAACGATCTGGTCGAGATCGGCGTCTTCGCGGGTCCGCAAAAGGACGGCACCCCCGGCGAGCCGCTCTACCTCCGCCGGCACCGCATCCGGGGCGGCCCGCAGACCATCACCGTCACCGTTCCCCGCGCCCCCACCCGCGCCGGCATCGACCCCTACCGCAAGCTCATCGGCCGCGACGCGGGCGACAACGTGGTGGAGGTGAAGCAGTCCGCCGCGACCGCTGTGTCGCGCGCGGGCGGGTGAGCGCCGCATGCAACTACGCTCGAGACCACCCGTGAACCGGACCGCTGCCCTGCTCCTGCTCTCGCTCGCCGGCTGCGTGAGGCCCGGCGGCGTCGGGCCGAACCCTGCGGGCGAAGGCTACGTCGCGGGTGCCGACTCGGCTGCGCTGTACTTCCGCGCGTTCGGCGGAGGGCCGGACACGGTGGTGGTGGTGCACGGGTTCCAGGGCAACAACCAGAACTATCTGGCGCCCGATCTCCTCGCGCTCGCCCGGGGCCGAACCCTGCTGTTCTACGACCAGCGCGGGGGCGGACTCTCGTCGCCCGTGTCGGATCCCGCACAGCTCGGCATCGAGGCGCACGTGCGCGATCTGGAGGCGCTGCGGCGGAACCTCGGAATTCAGCGCCTTTCTCTTTTGGCGCATTCCGGGGGAGCAGCGATCGCGGCCCGGTATGCCGCGGATTACCCGGACCGCACCGCGCGTCTGGTGCTCGTCGCGCCCCCGCCGCCGGTACGAGAGCCGTTCTCCGCCCAGACGATGCGCGTCTTCCTCCCCCGCCTGGACAGCGCCTCCTGGGCACGCGCGAACGCTCTCCAGGCGTCTCTGCCCGCCACCCGGGACCCCGCGGGCGCGTGCCGCGAGATCATGCGAACGGTGCTTCCCCGCGCCTACTTCGCCCGCCCCGCACACGCGGAGCGCATGCGAGGTGACTTCTGTGCATCTTCGCCGGAGAAACTCCGAACACAGCCGCAACGCACTGCGGCCTTTCAGCGATCGCTCCCGGCGGATTGGCGCCCCAGCCTGCGCGTGCTCCGTCTCCCGGTCCTTGTCATCCACGGCGCGCACGACGCCATCCCGGTAGCGGCGTCACGCGCCTGGGTGCAGGCGCTTCCGGATGCGCGGCTGCTCGTGCTTCCCGGCTCGGACCATCTGCCGTGGGTGGACCAGCCGGACCAGTTCATGGCGGCCGTCGACCGGTTCTTTCGCGGCGAGTGGCCGAACGGTGCTCACGGCGAGCCCCGCTAACCCGTCCCCTTGATCTCTGCGGGCCTGCCGAGCTCCTCCTGCCCCGGACCTCCTACCGCCACTTAGCACATGCTGGAATCCGCGGTGATCCGCAAAGTGGACGCGTACTGGGGCAGCCATCTCGGCTGCACCCCGGCGCAGCTCCATGCGGAGGAGCCGGTGCTGCTGTGCCACGCGGCCGAGCTGGCTGATTATTGGGGCGCCTACATCATGCAGTTCACCGGCGCGGCACCCGTGATCTCGCTGCCCCCTGCCTGCGTCGCCACCACCGGTCCGCGGCTCGCGGCGGCGGCGCGGGAGAGCCTGGCCGCCGACGGACGATGGAGCGAGATCCTCGGCTCTCTCCTGGACCGGACGGTGGGCCCGGCGTGGATCGGCTACGCCTCCAAGGAGACGCTCCGACGCGTCGCTGCGGACGTGGAAACGCGGCTGCTCACGTCGGCCGATGCTCCGCACGTGGAGCGCCTCGTCCGCGCGGCTTCGGCGGCCGACTGGGAAAACGTCGCCAGCCTCGCCCGCGCAGAAGTGTCCGTGGGAGCTTTCGCTGATGCCGATCTCGCGGCCATCGCCGGATACCAGGTCTGGGGCGGGAGCATCGCCCACCTCGCCGTGCTCACGCACCCGGCACACCGTGGACGCGCCCTCGGCCGAGCCGTGGGCAGCGCCGTTGCCGCGGTGGCGCTGGAGCGGGGGCTGGTACCGCAGTATCGTTCGCTGATGGCCAACCGGGCGTCGCTGGTCGTCGCCGCCGCGCTGGGGTTCGAGGGCTACGCCAGGAGCCTGGCCCTGCGCTTCACCCGCTCGCCCGGCGCCTGACGATGGATGAATGCGAACGGCGCACGCGGAGAAAGACTCGTGCACCCAGGTGACCGCCTGCTCGTTGTCGGCGGGTCGCTCACGGGTGTCGCGACCCTGCTGCACGTCGCGATCATCCTCGGCGGCCCCGACTGGTATCGCTTCTTTGGAGCGGGCGAACACATAGCGCGGCTCGCCGCTCGCGGTTCCATCTACCCGGCCGTCGTCACCGCCTGCATCGCCGCTATGCTGGGCGCGTGGGCGCTCTACGCGTTCTCGGGTGCGGGTGTGATCCGCCGCCTTCCCTTCCTGCGCCTCGCTCTCACGCTCATCGCCGCGGTGTACCTGGCCCGCGGCATCCTCGGCGTTCCCGTCGTCCTATTCGTGGACGACCCGTACGCGAATCAGTTGAAAGCGAAGATGACCTTCATGGTGGTCAGCTCCGGGATCTGCCTCGTGCTGGGCCTCTGCTACGCCGTCGGAGCAACGCGGATCTGGCGGATGTCCTCTAAGACCCTGGACCAGGGGGGGTAGAGGTCTGGTCCGGAGAGTGCGCGCCGCATCACGTGAGGTAACTTGAAGCCCGGAATCTGATCAGCTTTCATTTGACCAGGCCGCGCAGCCCTGAGCCTTCACCTTCGCTTGCATCTGTGGCACATTCGGGGGATGGATAAAGAACGAAGCCGGAAACTGATCGCCCGAGTCGATTCGGTGCTTTGGGAGGTGTGGGATCCGATCGGCGTCAACGACGCCCCAGAGGCGCGCGACGAGTACACGAGATACGCACCAAGCGTTGCAGAGATGCTCCGCTCCGGTGCATCCGACGCGGAGATCCAAAGTCATCTCGCGCGGATCATCCTCTTCCACATGGGACTCCCGTGGGTGGATCCGGCCCGAGCTCGACGCACGCTCGCAGCGCTGCGTGAGATCCCATTCGCATCTTAGCTGAGCCTTCTATGGACATGCTAGAGATCCGCCGCGCGACGGCCGATGACATCCCCCATACGCGGGAGTTCTACGGCATCGTCGTCTGGCGCCGCAGCCTGCTGATGACGAGAACGGCTGAGGACTGTAGTCCCCGGCCGTTTCGATACAACGCCCCTCAAACCGGAACATCAGGGCGCGGCGAAGTCACCGCCCCCATCCATGTTACACCACCCGAGCGTCCTCCCGCGCGCCCACGAGCGCCTCCGCCACCGCGCGCCCCATTTCCTCGGTGCGCACCCAGGGCTGGCCGGGCTCGGCGAGGTCGCGGGTGCGGAGGCCGCGGGCGAGGACGTGGTCCACGGCGGCTTCCAGGGCGGAGGCTTCGGCGGGGAGGGCGAGGGAGTGGCGCAGGAGGAGGGCGGCGCTGAGGATGGTGCCGAGCGGGTTCGCGACGCCCTGGCGCGCGATGTCCGGCGCCGAGCCGTGGATGGGCTCGTAGAGGCCGGGCTGCGTGACGGCGCCCGGACGCGGGGCGCCCAGCGAGGCGGAGGGGAGCACGCCCATGGAGCCGGCGAGCATCGACGCCTCGTCGGTCAGGATGTCGCCGAACATGTTCTCGGTAACGATCACGTCGAAGTCGCCGGGGCGGCGCAGCAGGTGCATGGCGCAGGCGTCCACCAGCATGTGCTCCAGCGCCACGTCCGGGAACTCCTCCGCCAACACGCGCGACGCGACCGCGCGCCACAGGCGCGAGGTCTCCAGCACGTTCGCCTTGTCCACCGAGGTGAGCCGCCCGCGCCGCGCCCGCGCGAAAGCCGCCGCCGCGCGCACCACCCGCTCCACCTCCAGCGTCTCGTACGCGCACAGATCGGTGGCGCGCTCGCTGCCGTCGTCCCGCTTCTCGCGCGACTTGTCGCCGAAGTAGATGCCGCCGGTGAGCTCGCGCACCACCAGCAGGTCGACGCCGCGCAGCAGCTCCGGGCGCAGCGGGGAGGCGCCGATCAGCGCCTCGCGCACGGCGACGGGGCGCAGGTTGGCGAAGAGGCCGAGGGCGCGGCGCAGGCCCAGGAGCCCCTGCTCGGGGCGCACCTTGGCCTGCGGATCGTCCCACTTGGGACCGCCGACGGCGCCGAGGAGCACCACGTCGGCCTCGCGGCAGAGGGCGAGCGTGTCGTCGGGGAGGGGGCTGCCGGTGGCGTCGATGGCGCAGCCGCCGACGAGCGCCTCTCGGAACTCGAAGCGGTGGCCCCACCGCTCCGCCACCGCCCGCAGCACCCTCACCCCTTCCGCCGCCACCTCCGGCCCGATCCCGTCCCCGGCGAGTACCGCGATCGTCGCGTCCATCTCAGGCACCCAGCGTGGCGACGCGGGCGGGATGCTCCGCCTCGTAGCGGTCAATCTCCGGTCCCACTCCGACGAGAAACCCGAGCTGGTCCACGCCGTTCAGCAGGCAGTGCTTGGCGAAGGGCTCGATGGGGAACGTCACGCTTCCGCCATCGGGAAGCACGACCGTCTGGCTGGCGAGGTCGACGGTGACCTCGCCGCCCTCCGCGGCGAGCGCCATGAGGCGGCGGTGCGCGGCCTCGTCGACCGCGATGGGGAGTAGGCCGTTCTTGAGCGAGTTGTTGCGGAAGATGTCGGCGAAGAAGGTGCTGATCACCGCCCGGAATCCGAAGCCGGCCAGCGCCCACGGCGCATGCTCGCGCGACGAGCCGCAGCCGAAGTTGTCACCCGCCACCAGCACCCGCGCGCCGCGCGCCTCGGGGCGGTTGAGGATGAAGCCGGGATCCGGAGCGCCGTCGGGCCCGTAGCGCCAGTCGGCGAACAGGGCGTCGCCCAGGCCGGCCTTGTCGGTGACCTTGAGGAAGCGGGCGGGGATGATCTGGTCGGTGTCCACGTTCTCCACCGGCAGCGCCACCATGCGCGAGGTGAAGGCGCGGATCGGCTCGATGGTCATGGCTGCACGAACTCCCGCGCGTCGGCGATCACTCCGCGCACGGCGGTGGCCGCGGCGGTGAGGGGGGATGCCAGAAAGGTGCGCCCGCCCTTCCCCTGCCGCCCCTCGAAGTTGCGGTTGCTGGTGCTGACGGCGTACTCGCCGGGCGCCAGCTGGTCGCCGTTCATGGCGATGCACATGGAGCACCCCGACTCGCGCCAGTCGGCGCCGGCGTCGCGGAAGACGCGGTCCAACCCCTCAGCCTCGGCCTGCTGCTTCACCTGCTGCGAGCCGGGCACCACCAGCATGCGCACCCCGGGCGCCACCCGCTGCCCGCGCATCACGCCCGCCGCCGCGCGCAGGTCGGAGATGCGCGAGTTTGTGCAGCTTCCCAGGAAGACCACGTCCACTTTGCGGCCCAGCAGCGGCTCGCCCGCGGTCAAGTCCATGTAGCGCAGCGCTTTCTCCAACGTGCTGCGCTGGCCGGGATCGTCCACGTGGCGCGGATCGGGGACGCGGTCGTCGATGCGCATCCCCATCCCCGGGTGCGTGCCGTAGGTGATCATCGGCGCGAGCTCGTCCGCGTGCAGGGTGACGGTGCGGTCGTACTCGGCGCCCTCGTCGGTGGGAAGGGCGCGCCAGGCGGCCACCGCGCGCTCCCACGACTCGCCCCGGGGCGCGAAGGGCCGGCCGGCGAGGTACTCGAAGGTGGTGTCGTCGGGGGCGACGAGCCCGGCGCGGGCGCCCGCCTCGATGCTCATGTTGCAGACGGTCATGCGCTCTTCCATGGATAGCGCGCGGATCGCCTCGCCCGTGTACTCCACCACCGATCCCGTGCCGCCGCCCACGCCGATGCGCGCGATCACCGCCAGGATGATGTCCTTGGCCGAGACGCCGGGGGCCAGCCGCCCGTCCACCCGCACCTCCATGGTGCGCGCACGGCTCTGGAGCAGGCACTGCGAGGCCAGCACGTGCCCCACCTCCGACGTCCCGATGCCGAAGGCGAGCGCCCCGAATGCGCCGTGCGTGCTGGTGTGCGAGTCGCCGCAGACGATGGTCATCCCCGGCTGCGTGAGCCCCTGCTCCGGCCCGATCACGTGCACGATCCCCTGCCGCTCGTCGCCCAGCGCCAGGAGCGGCACGCCAAAGTCGCGGCAGTTCTGCTCCAGCTGCCGCAGCTGCGCCGCCGCCTGCGGATCGGCCACGGGGATGGTGCCGTCGGCCGGGCGTGGGATGGTCGGCGTGGAGTGGTCCATCGTGGCGATGGTCCGGTCCGGCCGCCTTACTTTCAAGCCGCGCTCGCGCAGCTCGCTGAAGGCTTGCGGCGACGTGACCTCGTGCACCAGGTGCAGGTCCACGTACAGCACCGCCGGCGTCGACGCTGTCTCGGGTCGGACCAGGTGCTGGTCCCAGATCTTTTGGAAGAGGGTACGCGGTTCCATCAAACTCCCCACAGGTAGCTCGAGTCTTCCAGCGCCTTTGCTTCCAGCGCGTGGATCTGTGCGGCCTTGTTGAGCGCGTTCAGGTACGCGCGCACGCCGGCATCCACCACGTCGGTGCTGGCCGCGGTGCCGGTCAGTTCCTTGCCATCCACCCGCACGCGCAGCGACACCTCGCCGACCGCATCGCCGCCGGGGGTGGCGCTGTGCACCTCCAGCTCCTGCAGCTCCACGCGGAAGGGAACCAGCCCCTCCAGCGCGGCGAACGATGCCGCCAGCGGCCCGTCGCCCTCGCCCGCGGCCTCACACTCGCGGCCGTCGTCCCCGATCCTCACCCGTGCCTCCGAGCGGCGCGTTCCGCACACGACGTACAGCTCGCGCAGGTGGAAACGCTGCGGCGCGTCCTCGATGTTGCCGTGGTGCAGGATGGCGATCAGGTCCTCGTCCAGCACCGTCTTCTTGCGGTCGCAGAGCAGCTTGAAGAAGCCGTACGCGCGGTCCAGCCCATCCGCGTCCAGCTCGTAGCCCAGCTCGCGGAAGCGCTGGCCCAGCGCCGCGCGCCCCGAGTGCTTGCCCAGCACGAGCGCATTGCTGGGGACGCCTACCATTTGCGGCGTCATGATCTCGTAGGTCAGCGGGTTCTTGATGACCCCGTCCTGGTGGATCCCCGCCTCGTGCGCGAAGGCGTTCTTGCCCACGATCGCCTTGTTGGGCTGCGGATGGATGCCGGTGAGGTGCGTCAGGAGCTGGCTGGCGCGGTAGATCTCGCCCGTGTTGATCCCGGTGTGGAACGGGTACGAATCGCCGCGCACCCGCAGCGCCATCACGAACTCCTCCAGCGCCGCGTTCCCCGCCCGCTCGCCGATGCCGTTGATGGTGCACTCCACCTGCCGCGCGCCGCCCTCCACCGCCGCCAGAGTGTTGGCGACGGCCAGCCCCAGGTCGTTGTGGCAGTGCACGCTCACCACCGCGCGCTCGATCCCCTTCACCCGCGAGAAGAGGGTGTCCATGATGGCGCGGTACTCGGCCGGGTGCGTGTAGCCCACCGTGTCCGGGATGTTGACGGTGCTGGCGCCCGCCGCGATTGCGGCTTCCATCACCTGGCACAGGAAGCCGACGTCGGTGCGCGTGGCGTCCTCGGCGCTGAACTCCACGTCCTCGCAGTAGCGGCGCGCCCGCTCCACCGCCGCCACGGCGCGCTCCAGGCATGCCTCGCGCGTGATGCACAGCTTGTGGGCCAGGTGGATGTCCGACGTGGCGATGAAGACGTGGATGCGCCCCCGCTCGGCGCGCTCCAGGGCCCGCGCGGCGCGGTCGATGTCCAGGTCGCTGGAGCGGGCGAGCGCCGCGATCACCGGGCGCCGCACCTCGGCCGCGATCTGCTGCACGCCGAGGAAGTTGTCGGGGGAGCTGATGGGGAACCCGGCTTCGATGACGTCCACCCCCAGCGCATCCAGCTGGTGCGCCATGCGGAGCTTCTCGGCGGGCGTCATGGTGGCGCCGGGCGACTGCTCGCCGTCGCGCAGCGTCGTGTCGAAGATGAGGACCTGGTTCATCGCTCGCCATCCTTCGCTGGAGGGAACCGCAGGGGGCAGATCTCGCGAGGGGGTCGGGACCGCCGGTGCGAGGGGCGCGCGGCAGTGGCCCGCCGGCGCGTCTCCCGTGGGCCCGGAAGTGCGCGGTGTGGCGCAGTATAACGAAAGAATGAGCGCCGCTCAACCAAGGCCCCGGTGCGGCGGCTCCGCTTTCTGGCGACCGGCGGCGAACGCCATCATTCTGGCGGCTGGCCGTGTGGTCGTGCGTAATCTTACGGCAGCGCGCCGCTCGCATGAAGATCCTCCGCCACGCCCTCGCCGCCTCGTTGCTCGTGACCGTGCTCACAGCCTGCTCGGAAGCCGGGACGACGGCGAGCGAGGCTGACGAGACCTCGCCGGAGCGCGCCGGCTTGAGGTACGGCTCCGGGAACCAGGCCACGGCGCCGTGCGCTCATGAGGGGTGGGGCTTTGTCTTCCCTGGGAGCATCAGTGCTCAGCGTGTCCAGCGCGAGAAAGAAGTTCTCGATCAGCCGTGGATGCTCCCGTTGT
>JAUJMI010000391.1 GCA_030446945.1 Longimicrobium sp.
CGCTGCGCCCGAACGCACGCTGCCCGAGCCGCACGGCCGCGTCCGGATCCGGGCGCGCGGCGGCTTCGCTGCTCCAGGTGACCGGCGCCAGCGAGCGGGCCGGGGGCGACATCCCCAGCGCAGCCGCTAACGCTGCGATGGCGGCGGGGGCGGCGAGGGCACGGACCGGAACGGGCATGGAAGCTCCTGGCAGCGGGTCTCTCGGGGTCGGCCGGCCGGGGCTGCGGGCACGGCACCGCCACGGCCTGTGCGCCGTCTTCGGGACCGCTCTGCTCGATCGGCGGATGGTGGGCGGCGGATGCGGGGCGCAGCGGGCGCGGGGATGGAGCGGGTGCGGACCGGAGGCGGCCCGCCGGGGTGGCGGACGCGGCCGGGCGCGGAGTAGATTCGGCTATCCAACCGGGATGGAGACAAAGGTAGGCAGTCTCCACCCTCCACGTCAAGCCAACCGTATGTTCCCGGCCCACATGCGCCATGCGACCGACCTCTCCGCGGACCGTCCCCGCGCCGCCCTGGTGATCCTGGACGGCTGGGGGCTGCGTGAGCCCGCGGACGACAACGCGGTGACGGTGGGCAACAACCCGACCTGGCGCCATCTGTGGGAGGAGGGCGGCTACCCCCGCGCCCGCCTCACCACGCACGGACCGGCCGTGGGGCTGCCGCCGGGGCAGATGGGGAACAGCGAGGTCGGCCACCTGAACCTGGGCGCCGGCCGCGTCGTCATGCAGTCGCTCCAGCGCATCGCCACCGCCATCGAGACGGGGGAGTTCGCCGCCAACGACGCCTTCCTGAAGCTCGTCCGCGGGGTCAGGGAGCGCGGCGCCACCCTGCACCTGATCGGCCTGATCGGCCCCGGCGGGGTGCACGCGGTGGACGAGCACCTGCTGGCCCTCTGCGAGCTAGCGGAGCGCGAGGAGATGCCGAACGTGCGCGTCCACGTCTTCCTGGACGGGCGCGACACGCCGCCGCGCTCGGGGCGCGAGTACCTGACGGAGCTCTTTGGCAGGGCGGGGGAGCGGGGCGGGTGCCGCGTGGCCACGCTCTGCGGGCGCTACTGGGCGATGGACCGCGACCGGCGCTGGGACCGCGTGGAGCGTGCGTACCGCGCGATGGTGTACGGCGAGGGCCTCCCCATCCACGACCCCATCGAGGCCATCGAGGACGCGTACGAGACGGGCGAGACCGACGAGTTCGTGAACCCGCGCGTGCTGGTGGATGCCTCCGGCGCGCCCGCCGGCCGCATGCGCGACGGCGACGGCGCCATCTTCTTCAACTTCCGCGCGGACCGCGCGCGCCAGCTCTCCCGCGCCCTCGCCGACCCCGATTTCGCGGAGTTCGACCGCGGCCCCGCCGCGCCGCGCATCGAGCTGGTCACCATGACACAGTACGACGAGGAGTTCCCGCTCCCCGCCGCCTTCCCCCCGCAGCCGCTGGACGACAAGCTCAGCGACGTGCTGGCGGCGCACGGCCTCGCCTCGTTCCGCACCGCGGAAACGGAGAAGTACCCGCACGTCACCTACTTCTTCAACGGCGGCGTGGAGGACCCTCCCGCGGGCGAGGACCGGCGCCTGGTGCAGTCGCCCGGGGTGCCGACCTACGACCTGCAGCCGGAGATGAGCGAGCCCGAGGTCGCGCGCGGGCTGGTGGAGGCGATCCGCTCGAAGAGGTACGACGTGCTGGTGTGCAACTTCGCCAATCCGGACATGGTGGGGCACACGGGGGTGATGGAGGCCGCGGTGCGCGCGGTGGAGGCGGTGGACGAGGGCCTTGGACAGGTGCTCGCCGCCTGCCGCGAGACGGGCACCACCCTGCTGGTGACGGCCGACCACGGCAACTGCGAGCAGATGTGGGACCCCACCACCAACGGCCCGCACACCGCGCACACCACCAACCCGGTCGGCATCATCCTGGTTGAGCCGGAGGGCCGCCGCACCGCCACCGCCCTCCGCGACGGCGCCCTCTGCGACGTCGCCCCCACCATCCTGGGCCTGATCGGCGTCCCGCAGCCGGCCGCGATGACGGGCCGGGATCTTCGCGACGGGACGGGAGTGGCGTAGGGGGCGCGGGCCCCCTCCCCGCTCGTTCCTCGCTTCGCCTCCCCCAAAAACGACCTGGCGGGGGGCACCGCAGATGTTGGCGATGCGGCTCTCTCAGGATGTCAGAATGGGGTGACTGTTCCCGTTCCCCGTTTCCCGTTCCCTGTCCCCTGTCCCCTGACTCCTGCGTCGTTCCCGCACTCACCCACTCACGCACTTCCCCGCCGTCCTTCGCTCCGCACCCAACTCCGCCCGCCGCAGCGTCTTGCGCGCGCGGGGGAACAAACCATAGCTTGCCCGGCCTATAACGGTCCCGTGACGGCCGCCGTCCGGGGCCGTTGGCGTACGGAAAAACAACCTTCTCCGTCATCCCGATGAATCGACTCTCGCGGACGTTGCTTCCCGCGCTCGCGCTGCTCGCCCTGAGTGCCGGCGCCGCGCAGGCGCAGACCGTGCCCTCCCCCTTCCGCTACATCGAGCCGAAGTCGTCGGTGGAAATCATGGGCGGCTACCTGTTCACCGACTCCGAGCTGGCGGTCAACGACTCCACAACGGCGGAGTTCGGGCCACAGTCGGCGCCGATGATCACGGCGCGCGTCAACCGGCGCTTCGGCGGGCCGATCTCGGGGAACGTGGCGCTCAGCTTCATCCCCAGCGAGCGCAGGGTGATCTCGGCCGCCGAGGGGCAGGACTCGGTCTTCGTGGACGTGATCGACACGGGCGAGACCGTGAGCGCGCCCATCGCCATGCTGGAGGCGGGCATCCGCTTCCACATCACGGGCGACCGCACCTATCACGGCTTCGCGCCGTACGTGATGGCCACCGGCGGCGTGGCCGCGGAGATCGGCGGCGCGGCCGGGGGAGAGAAGGATCTGCCCGACGACGAGCGCTTCGACTTCGGCCCCGCCTTTGCGGTAGGCGCCGGGACCGGAGTGGACTGGTTCCTGACGCGGCGCTTCTCGCTGCGCACGGAGCTGAGCTACCGAATCTGGCGGCTTACGGCCCCCCAGGGGTTCGCGACCAACCGCACCGCAGACATCGACGAGTGGAACGGCAACGCCGGGGTGAGCGTGGGGGCGGCGTTCCACTTCTGACCCGCACGGAGGGGCGCATGGCTCAGGAGTTCAACCCGTTCGACCTGACGGACATGACCGACGACGAGATCTACGACGTCGTCGTGCAGCACCTCAGCGAGTACCCCGAGCTGGACATGGGGTGGATCAACGTCTCAGTGCAGGACGGCCGGGTGACGCTCTCCGGCCGCGTCTCCAGCGACGGCGAGGCTTCCATCGCCGCGCAGGCGCTGACGGACGTGGTGGGAGTCGCCGAGCTGGACAACCAGCTGATCGTCGACGAGCTGCACCGCGGCGAGGCCCCCGAGGCCGCCGACGAAGCGTTCGCGCAGGACGTGGAGGTGGACGACCAGATGGGCGAGCCCAACCTCCAGTACCAGTCGGACACGGCGGGCCACCTGATGGAGGACCTGGAGCAGCAGACCTACGGCACCCACGACGCCGCGCTGGCCGCCGAGGAGGGCATCCCCTACGAGCCCCCCCGCCGCCCCGTCCCCGACGGCTACGGCAGCCGCGAAGACCACTGAGCGGAACGTAAAGCGGGCCCCGGCTGAAGAGCCGGGGCCCGCTTCGGTTGTGTGCCCAGCATGGACAGTGGTCCGGAGGTGAAAGATGAGAACTCGGGGGGGTCCCCGATCCGCTTGCCCGGGCCGCCGCCAAGCA
Organism: Longimicrobium sp.; assembly: GCA_030446945.1. Lineage (GTDB taxonomy): Bacteria > Gemmatimonadota > Gemmatimonadetes > Longimicrobiales > Longimicrobiaceae > Longimicrobium. The sequence continues at coordinate 3,773 of JAUJMI010000391.1, forward strand.
CACGCGAAGCTGGTG
>JAUJMI010000392.1 GCA_030446945.1 Longimicrobium sp.
ACGGCGCGCTACATCCTCCCCGCCATGAAGGACCGGCCGCTGGTGCTGCGCCGCTTCCCCAACGGCATCGAGGGGCAGGCCTTCTACCAGCAGACCCCCGACGCCGACACGCCGGACGCGGTGCGCGTGGAGACGATCCGCGAGCCGGACGGCGACCTGAAGCGGCGCCTGATCGGCGGCGACCTCGCCACGCTCCAGTATACGGTGCAGCTCGGCGCCATCTCGTACGACCCGTGGCACTCGCGGGTGGAGGCGCTGGACTACGCCGACTACTCGATCCTGGACCTGGACCCCGGCGACGGGACCGACTTCCAGACGGTCGTCGAGGTGGCGCGGCTGGTCAAACAGGAGCTGGACCGCGCCGGGCTGCACGGCGCGCTCAAGACGTCCGGCTCCACCGGGCTGCACATCTACCTCCCGCTCCCAGCCCGCACGCCGCTGGAGACCTCCACTCTTCTGGCGCAGTTCATCGCCACCCGCGTGGCCTCGCGCGCGCCCAAGATCGCGACGATCGAGCGGATGGTGAAGCGCCGCCCCCGCGGCACCGTGTACGTGGACTACCTGCAGAACATCCTGGGGAAGACGGTGGCGGGAGTCTACGCCGTCCGCGCCAAGCCGGGCGGCACCGTCTCCACACCGCTGGAATGGGGCGAGCTGACCGACGAGCTGGACCCGCGCGCCTTCACCCTCCGCACCCTCCCCGCCCGGCTGGCGGAACGCGGCGACCTGTGGGGCCCTGCGATGAAGCGGCCCATCCCGCTGCGGCGCTTCCTGCGCGCCGCGCCGGCCGCCTGAGACACCGAGGAGCGACGATGATCGACTTCGAAACAGGGGTGCGAGAGGCCTGGCTGGACGCGACCGCGCCGGGATGCGTGCTGGTCGTCTCGGAGAACGAGGTGATCCGCACGGGGCTGCGGCTCCTCCTCCAGCGCAACCGCTACGAGGCGGTGGAGGCGCGCACCGAGGAGGAAGCGGTGCGCCTCTCGGCGGAGTGGTTCCCGGACCTGGTGATCGTGGACCTTCCCGACCCCGCGGCCCCGCGCCTCCTGGAGGGGCTGCGCCGCGAGCCGGGGTGCGCCGGCACCCTGGCCCTGCGCCTGACCGCCGACTGCGAGGCCGCGCACTCCGGCACCGCCTACTTCGACGGATGCCTGGTGAAGCCAGCCGACCCGCAGCGCATCCTGGCCGAGGTGGTGCGGCTGATGGAGCGGCGCTTCGGGGCGGGGCGCAGCGCGGTGCCGCTGGACGGCCCGCGCGCCGCGGAGCTGGTGCGGCTGGACACCCCCTTCCCCGCCCGCACGCGCGTGGAGGCGAACCCGCTCAACGCGGAGGTGCTGGCCGACGTCCTCTCGGAGCTGCGCTGGCTGGGCATCCGCCACCACCAGCTGCGCGACGGCGACGACGTGGTGGTGGAGTACGTGTGCACCGTGCAGCAGGCGCTGGAGCTCGGCTTCGAGAACGTCCCCGGCGTCCTCGCCTCTGCCCTGGAGGACGCCTTCCCCTGGCTGGCGCGCCGCCCCGACGCGCTGCGCCGGAGGATCGAGCGGCTCAAGGGCCTGGCGTCGCTGCGCCGCACGGGGTGAGCACGACCCGCCCGATGCCGAACGCGCGGCCGCGCGGAAGCGGAACAGCCGACGTAATTGGAGGTGCGGGATGAGAATTTCCAATAGGACGCGCGATCCGGTCGAGATCCGGCTCTGGATCGAGGCGCATGGCGGCGCCCCGGGGTTCGCGAACGGCGCGCTCCGCATCGACTTCGACGGCGACACGTCGGCCGTGCGCGAGGCGGATTGGGTGCGCTGGTTCGGGGTCTTCGAGGACCACGCGCTTACCTTCCACTTCCACCCCGCGGACGAGGGTCGCCTGTACCAGCTGGTGCGCGGCCGGGCGGACGACGAGCAACCGAACCTGGCGGCGTGGCCGGCGGGGAGCCTGGTGGTCGTGGAGCGGACCGGCTGAGAGGACGGAAGCGAGAGGGCCGGCGCTCGTGACCGCGCGCGGCAACCCACAGCGGGGCATGGACATGGAACCGCTCACCCGCCGCCAGGTGGAGATACTCGGCTACCTGCGGGAATACCTGGAAGAGAAAGGGTACGCGCCCAGCCACGAGGAGGTGGCGGAGCGTTTCGGCTACCGCGCCATCTCAACCGTGGCGGAGCACCTGAACACCCTTCAGGAGAAGGGCTACATCCTTCGCACCCCCGGCCGCTCGCGCGCGCTGCGCCTGCTGCGCCCCGGCGACGTCGCGGAGCCGGAGCCGACGCAGGGCTTCAGCGTGGCGGACGGCGCGCAGTACGTCCCCCGCCGCCACCTCCCGCCTATGTTCGCCGCCTGGATGGCCGAGTGGCTCACGGAGCGCGGGCACCCGCGTCCGGACGAGGCGCAGCTCAGGGCGTGGGTGATGCACCGCATGCGCCGGCGCGCGTCCTGACGTCCTGGGCGTCACACAGGGGGCACGGAGGAAAACAACAAGGCACGGAGAGAACCACTTTCTTGGGGTTCTTTCCGTGCCCTCTGTGTCTCTGTGTGAGGCAGCTTTTCAGGCCCGCGGCGGGCGGAAGCCGAGGATCTCGCGTTCGTACGCGGCAGGGTCGGCGGCGTAGAGCGCGCTCCACTCGTCGGGGCCTGGAAGGTGCAGCTCGCGGTGCACGGCCAGGATCAGCTCGCGGAGGCGGTCGGCCGCTTCGCCGGTGCCCACCAGCGTCTCCACGATCTCGTCGCCCCCCCACCCCTGCGCGGCAACGGCGGCGGGAACGCGGGAGGCTTCGCCCGCCCTTTGCGCCAGGAGCCAGAAGCCGTCCGGATCCAACGCGAAAATGTGCTCGGCGATTTTCGCCGAGCACCAGTCCAGGTATTTGATCCGGAGAGCAGGCTCCTGCGCCATGCAGGACGGGGTTGTAGGCGGAGCGGGACGCGCGCCCGTCAACTGTGCGGCCCGCGGGCCGCTACGTCAAGACTTTTGTTTGCGGGGTGTCCCGCGCCAGCACCTGGAAGATGGTCTCCCGCATCGCGCAGTATCGCAGCATCTTCGCCACGAGCTCCGGGTCCCGTTGCTGGATCGCTTCCACCCTGTTCGCCACGTCGGAGGGGAGCGTCAGGACAACTGGGCGCGCTTCCGTCATTTCCAGGGTCTCAGAGGTTCGAGGAAGGTCTTGCGGGGCGGCTGGAGCAGGGGTGCCGAAGCCGGAGCGCCAAAGTAAGCAGGTGCCCCCGCGCCGGTCAACCCCTTTGTAACCCTATGCAAACCAATATGTTACACGCAAGTTGCCGCGCCGCAACGGGTTGCACGCCCGCCCGGCCGTCCCCGCTCCACGCGGTGGCCGGACAGGGGCTGGCGGCGCTGAAACACCCTTGCGGAGCAGCCGGGTCCCGCACCAGATTGGGAGCCACCTTCCTTGTCCGGCTCCGCGCAGTTCCCCCGCGGCCCCACCCCCAGTCCGACCATCTCCGGAGCACCCTCTCATGCTCGATCGCGATCCGCTCGTGCCGGTGAGGCGCTGAGCCGATGCCCGTCATCGCCATCGCCAACCAGAAGGGCGGCGTCGGAAAGACGACCACCGCCGTGAACCTCGGCGCCAGCCTGGCCGCGGCCGAGAAGCGCACGCTGGTCGTGGACCTGGACCCGCAGGGGAACGCCTCCAGCGGCCTCCTTCCGGCCGCGCTGCGCGGCTCGGCCCGTTCTTCCCTCTACGGGGTGCTCTTCGACGGGGCCCCCCTGGCCAGCGCCGTGGTGCGCTCGCCGGACATCGCCTTCCTGGACGTGGTCCCCACCAGCGA
>JAUJMI010000393.1 GCA_030446945.1 Longimicrobium sp.
GACCTCTTCCGTGGCATGGGATAACCCTTTCACATCGGCCCGGCCGAAGCCGGACGAGTGTCGTGAAGGGCAAAAGCGCTCTACCATCTGAGCTACAGGCCCACCGCCGCGCCGTCGGTACCGCTCCCCGCGAACCCCGCAGCCGGGCACGTGGGGACCTTCAGATGGAGACCCGGCGGGACTCGAACCCGCAACCCCCGAATCCGATAAGCCCCGGCCGCCGGCCCGCGCGTGGCGGGCAAAGAGTTGGCGAGGCAAGTCGGTGCTCTGTCCAGTTGAGCTACGGGCTCCACTCGGTCGCTGCGCCGTCGTTTGCCGCCCCGCAGCCGGGCGGCGTGGTTCGTAGATGGAAAGCCCCGCGGGACTCGAACCCACGACCTCCGGAATCCGCCGAGCTACGGGCGTTCCGGCAGGGGTGGCCAGTGGGGCTCGAACCCACAACCCTCGGGACCACGACCCGATGCTCCGCCCGTTGAGCTATGGCCACCATGTTGTGCTCGGGTCGGGCCGGCGGAAGCGATCCGCCTTCGCCCGGGGGTCGCGTTTGTCCCCAGGGTGGGGCATCACGCCCCGCCGGCCCGTCACTCCAGCCGCTTCTCGTTCAATTCATCCACCTCCCGGTTCCCGGGTTCCCTGAGCGCAAATCGCCCCGCCCGGCAAGATGCGCGGGCGGGGCGACGTGAGATCGCTCCTGTGAAGCTCCGGACTGGCTACGCTCTGGCGCCGCCCCCGGGACCTCCCGCGCTGCAATGATGGCGACCGAATCGATCGCTTCCTTCCTTTCGCAGGCTCCCCTGCGTCATCCCCCACGACCCGCCGCGAATGGCGTACGGATGCACCTCGCCCCCTGCGCGATGGGCACACGCGCCGCAGCACGTGCGCTTCCACTCCGCTCATCCGCCATCTTCCCTCGCCTTTCTCAGGAATGTACCATTACCCTTGATACAACTCGGAAATGCGACTATGTTCACTGGAGGTGGCACAAGATTCGTTCAACCTGAACCGGAACTACCGATGCAATTCAACTTCACCGACCGTGTCCGGAAAGCGCTATCGCAAGCGCGCGACGAGTCCATCCGGCTCCGCCACGGTTATGTGGGCCCCGAGCACATCCTGCTCGGCATGCTGCGCGAAGCCGAAGGGGTTGCCGCCGCGGTGCTCCAGAACCGCGGGATCGCCCGGGAGGACGTGATCCGAGAGGTCGAGGGCATGCTCACCCCGGGGCGGTCCCAGCGCACCGGGTTCGGTGAGGTGCCGTACACGTCCCGGGCGAAGAAGACGCTGGAGTTGGCGATGGCGGAGGCGCGTGACTTCAAGCACTCGCACGTGGGGACGGAGCATCTGCTGCTGGGCTTGCTGCGCGCGGGGAGCCCGTCCGCAGGGGCGGTGCTCGCGCAGAGGGGGCTGGCGGTGGACGATGCTCGCGGTGAGGTGGTGCGGCTGCTGGCGTCCAGGCCGGATGGTGACCGGCCCGCCCGGAGCACCGAGCACTCCCCCAGCCTCTTCGCGGACCTCCTGCGCGGCGCCTTCAGGCCGCGTGCACAGGTGCCCGCCGTGGAGCCCTCGTCATTCTCGATGGCAATCGACGAGACCTCCTCACGGTCAATTTACGAGCAGATTGTCGCGCAGGTGCAGGAGGCCGTCGCGACCGGCCGCCTAGGGCCGGGCGACCGGCTCCCAGCAGTGCGGCAGATGGCCGACCAGCTCGACATCGCCCCCGGCACAGTGGCGCGGGCTTACGGGGAGCTAGAGCGGCGGGGGATTGTGGTGGCGGAAGGCGCGCGAGGGACGCGCGTGGCCGAGCGCGCCACCCTACCCCCGGCGGCGGGGCGGCCGCAGACGCTGGTGGGGTTCCTGCGCCCGGTCGCGGTCGCCGCGTTCCACATGGGCGCCACCGCCGAGGAGCTGCGCGACGCGCTGGAGGAGGCCATGCGGGGGATCTTTTGACGGCGGCGCGGGGGAGCGGCCGGCGGATAAATTAGGGTAAGTGGTCAGTGTGAATCCGCATGGAAGTTCACACCCGCGTCTCTGCGCCTGTACGAGAGATGCGGTTTCTGCCCTTGTGCGCGCCCGCAGGAGGCCTACCTTCCCAACCCATGCGTACTCGCACCTTCGCCGCCGTGCTGGCGGCCATCTCGATGCTCTGCGGGAACGTGGAGCAGGCCGCCGCCCAGCCCGCGGCGGAGTACGGCGGGGCGGCGGGGCTGGGGCTTTCGCTGCGCCGGCTGGGCGTCGCCAAGCGCGTGCTGATGGTGGGCGCCCACCCCGACGACGAAGACACGCAGCTCCTGGCCGCGCTCGCGCTGGAGCAGGGCGCGGACGTGGCGTACCTGTCGCTCACCCGCGGCGAGGGGGGGCAGAACGGCATCGGGCCGGAGCTGCACGAGGCGCTGGGGCTGCTGCGCACCGAGGAATTGCTGGCCGCCCGCCGGGTGGACGGGGCGCGGCAGTTCTTCACCCGCGCCTACGACTTCGGCTTCTCGCGCAACGCCGAGGAGACGTTCCGCCACTGGCCGCGCGATGAGGTGCTGCGCGACCTGGTGTACGTGGTGCGCCGCTTCCGGCCGGACGTCATCATCCCCGTCTTCAGCGGCACCCCGCGCGACGGCCACGGGCACCACCAGGTGTCCGGGATCGTGGCGCGTGAGGCGTTCGCCGCCGCCGCTGATCCGGCGCGCTTCCCCGAGCAGATCGCGGCCGGCCTGCGCCCGCACCGCGCCGCCAAGCTGTACCAGTCGCTGCGCGGCGACTCGACGAACGCCACGGTGCGCCTGGCCATCGGCAACCTGGACCCGCTGATCGGCCGTTCGCCCTTCCAGCTGGCGATGGCGAGCCGCTCGCGTCACCGCTCGCAGGACATGGGGCGCCCGGAGACGGCGGGGCCGCGCTGGGGCTACCTGCGGCGCATCCTCCCCGCGCCCACGGGTCCTGAGCGGTCGATGTGGGAGGGGATCGACACCACGGTGGCCGGTGCGGACCGCGCGCTTGCAAGCTACCAGGCGCTTCTCCGGGGCACGCGGGTCGCGCTGAACCCGGGGGGGCCGGATCCCGGCTCCCCGAACGACCCCGCCGTGGGGCTGCTCGCATCGGCTCTCCAGGCGCTCCGCTCCCCCGGCGCGTCCACCAATCACGACGCCGCCTTCCGCCGCGCCGCCGAGCTGCGCGACGCCGAGGATGCCCTGGCGCGCGCCGCCGGCCTGGTGCTGGACGCCATCGCCGACGACGCGCGCCTGGTGCCGGGGCAGACGTTCACGCTCGACCTGTCGCTCTGGAACGGGGGGCGGGAGCGCGTGGCCGTCGCCGAGCTCCAGCCGCGCCTGCCTGTCGGCTGGACGGCGGAAGCGGCGGCGCCGTTGCCGCCGGCGCCGCTGGAAGCGGGCGCCATCCTGACGCGCCGCTTCCGGGTGCGCATCCCGGCGGACGCGGCGGTCACCGAGCCCTACTTCCTGCGCCGCCCCCGCCAGGGCGACCTGTACGGCTGGGCCGCCGGCGATTCCGCCGCATCCGAGCCGTTCGACGCGGACCCCGTGCGCGTCTCGGCCCACGTGACAGTGGCGGGAGCCGCCCTGGCGATGGAGCGCGAGGCCACCTTCCGCGAAGTCGACCTGCGCCGGGGCGAGCTGCGCCGTCCGGTGATGGTCGTCCCGGCGGTCTCGGTGCGCACGGAGCGCGCGGTGCGCATCCTGCCGCTCGCGGGCGACCACAGCGTCCGCATGCGCGTGGAGCTGGCGAGCGAGGCCCCGGGCGGCATCCGCGGGACGCTGCGGCTGGAGCT
>JAUJMI010000394.1:0-1732 GCA_030446945.1 Longimicrobium sp.
GGTTTCCCGCACGTTCAACACCGAGGGGACCTTCCCGTACGACTGCACGCTCCACCCCGGGATGCGCGGGAGCGTGCGGGTCGGAAACACCGACGGCGGGTCCCCTCCGGACTACTGACCCCCCTCGCGCGAAGCTCTCATGACCTGCATGCTGCTGGCGCTGGCGCTCGCTTCCGGGGCGCCGGCGGCCACTCCGGTGCCCTGCCCGGCCGCCGTGGACACCCTCCCGGCGATCGCGATCACCGCGGCCTCGGATACGGTGCCGCAGGTCGTAGCCGTCGAGTACAGTGACTGGTACGGGCGCCGCCTGACGGTTCACCGCACCGCCAGCTACGCGATGGTTCCGCTCTTCGTGGCGCAGTACGCCGCCGGGCGTCGGCTCTACGGCAACCCGGCGCTCGAGGGGGACGACTGGGCGCGGAGAGCGCACAAGCCCCTGGCGTACGGGGTGGCGGGGCTGTTCACCGTGAACACGGTGACCGGCGTGTGGAACCTGTGGGAGGGCCGCAAGGAGCGTGAAGGCCGCGGGCGGCGGACCGCGCACGTGCTGCTGATGCTGGCCGCCGACGCGGGCTTCACGGCGACGGGAGTACTCGGCAGCCGGGCGGCCGGCGAGGGCGGAAGCCGCACGGTTCATCGCAACGTGGCGGTCGGCTCCATGACCGTGGCGCTGGCTGGGTACCTGGTCATGCTCCCCCAGCTGCGCGGCGACTGAAGCGGATGTCGCCGCTCGCCGGCTGGGCAGAGTTGTACGCCGAATCTCCGCCGCTGCAGGCGTTCGTGCTGTTCGCGCACCTCGCCGGTATGCTCGTGGCCGGCGGGTTGGCGCTCGCGAGGGACCGGGCGACGCTCCGGGCCGCACGCGCCGGCTCGGCCGAGCGGGAGCGGCAGCGCGCGGAGCTGCGGGGGGCTCACCGGCCGGTCATGGCGGGGCTCGGGGTGATGATCGGGAGCGGTCTCCTGATGCTGGCGGCCGACCTCGCGGCGTACCTGGGATCGGCCGCGTTCTGGGTCAAGATGGGACTCGTCGCGCTGCTGCTGGCCAACGGCTACTTCATCACGCGGGCGGAGGGCCTGCTGGTACGGGAGCCCGATCGGGGATGGACGCGGCTGCGCGCGGCCTCGGCGGCGAGCCTGGCGCTCTGGCTGTGCGTGGTGCTCGCCGGCAGCTGGCTGGGCGGCGCACTGTGAAACGAGCTTAGAGGAGGTTTCGGATGGGGATGAAGGTGATCCAGGATCCGCCCGCCGGGTGCGAGGGGTGCGAGGGTAGCAGCCGGCGCGACTTCCTCCGCGAGGCCGCGGGGCTGCTTGCCGGCGCGTTTCTGGGGCTGGGCGCATCCGCCGATCTCGCGCACGCCCTGCCGGTGGAACCGGCTACGGCGCTCCACGTGCGGGGCCAAGAGCTCACGCTCACCATCCCCAGCGCGGACGGGGCGGCCGTGTACCCCGAGCACTCGCTGATCCTGGCGCGCTACGCGGGGGCGGTGTACGCGTTCTCGCTCGCCTGCCCGCACCAGCGCGCGGCGCTGCGGTGGCTGGGCCCGCAGGGGCGCTTCCAGTGTCCCAAGCACAAGTCCCGCTACCGTCCGGACGGCGTCTACATCTCCGGGCGCGCCACGCGCAGCATGGACCGTTTCCCGCTACGTCGGCAGGAGGGGAGGGTGGTGGTGGATCTGTCCTCGCGGCTCCGGGAAGACCAGGATCGAGCCGCCTGGACCGCTGCGGTCGTGCG
>JAUJMI010000394.1:1832-3766 GCA_030446945.1 Longimicrobium sp.
ATTCCGCAGTGGGCCCGGGAGTACGACGTGGACTGCACCTACTGCCACACCGCCGTCCCGAGGCTTAACCGTTTCGGGGGCGAGTTCGCCGCGAACAATTATCGCTGGCCGGAGTCAAATCCCAGGGAGCGCAGGTGGACGATCCCTCTGGCCGTGTGGGCGAGCGCGAGGTCGGAGTCGTTTGCGAATGCGAAGCCGGTGGACGACGCGGTCCGGGGATACATCAACCGGCTGGAGGTGATCTCCGGCGGCAGGGCGGTGGTGCCATGGCTTTCGTACTTCGTCGAATGGCGCCCGGTCAGCCTGGAAGGACGCAGCGACGGGACGCTCAGAGACCGGTCCGGACGGTTTGAGGATATTCTGCTGACGGCCCATCGAGAGCACCTGGAAGTCACCGTGGGCCAGTTCCGGCAGATCGCACAGATCGATCCTTCGAGACGGCAGGGGCTCAACGAGCCCCTCGCGCTCTCCAGCGCCCTGCCGGGAAGCGATGCCGGGCTGGTGCGCGATGCCAAGGGGAAGCTCTCGCGGAGGGACGCTCGGGTGCTCGAGTTGCGCGGGTTTGCTCCGGGCGCCCGCTCGCCCTCCGCTCGCGTGGCCTGGGTCCAGCCGGTACGCGGCGGTCGGTGGACCACCTCGGTGGCGCTCCCGATTCCGGGAGAGCTCTCCGTTCCGCTCACCCGGGAGGCGCGCACCGAAGCCAGCAACGAGATCGAGTGGGAGCCGAAGGGAGTGTTCCTGGAGTCGTTCGTGCGCCGTGGGCCGGCCTCCATAGGGGCACACGCCTTCTATGACCACTCCAACCGCTTCCTGGTGGATGCCGTCACCACCGGAAACGCCGGGCGCGTGTACTGGACCGGCATCGCGGGGCTCGCCAGGACCCAGGCCAAACCGACCGTGGAAGGGGTGCTGCGCGGCCGGTGGTCGCTGGAAGGGGAGTACATCCCGCATCGCCTCCTCGGCTTAGGAGGACGGGTGGAGAACCGCGCGGGGGACCAGGCGGAGCCCGCGTTCATCCCGTATCTGAACGCTCACTTTCCGGGCACCCGGGGTACCGTCCGGTTCACCATCGAGCGACGGATGCAAAAGGACCGCAGCGCGACGTTCGTCGAGCTGGCAACGATCTTCTAGCCGGTTGGAGCCCCGGCCGATGCTGCCGGGGAGAGACCCTTCTCGTGAGGCGGGCGAACGAAACGAAGCTTTTTCGCACTGTTTGTCGCTGGCAGGAGTCGCCTGCGGCCAGGGCCAGGAAACCGGGCCGGGGTCCCGCGAGGCCGGCGCCGCGGAGCAGCCGGCTGCGCAGCCACGCTCGGAGAATGCGGCAGGTGTGAAAGTGATCCAGGTGACGGGTGGCGGGCCCGTCATCCAGATCCTCCCCGGCCCGTTCCCGTTTCCGGACAGCGCCGCGCCCGTCCTCGCGCAACGGCCGGCCGATCAGAGTGGACGCGCAGATGAAGCAGGGGCCCTACTCGAACAACGTCGCTCCAATCTCCGGAACCTTTTCCTTCTCCGCCTGGGACCGGGGCTCCGCCCGCGACTCGGTGGCGGGGACGGCGGAGCTCAAAACGCCGGACGGGGCGGACTGGCGGCTGGTTTTGAAGGGCGTGCAGACCAGGGATGTGCCCTTCAATCCGCGCTTCGGGGGGGTCGTTGCCCCCCTCGTCTACCACGGGAGCACGAACAACCACACGCCACTCGTTCCCACCATTCGCAGCGAGGTGGCAGTCTGGACTCACGGCGAGCTTTCCCGCAACGGGCAGGTGGTCAGCGACAGCGCCATGGTGCACGCCATGCTGCTGTCACGCACCCGGGGCAGGGACTTCAGGTTGGAGTGCTACAACTGCGCGTCGAACCCGGTGGAGGAGCTGCAGCTGCAGATCGCCCCGCCAGAGGGAAAGCCGAAGCTTGACGGCCCCGGGGGTGTCCTGTTCGTC
>JAUJMI010000395.1 GCA_030446945.1 Longimicrobium sp.
ACCCCCGCCTCCCCCGCCACCGCGCGCGCCAGGAGCGTCTTCCCCGTGCCGGGCGGACCGACGAGCAGCGCCCCTTTGGGAATGCGTGCGCCCAGCGCGGCGAAGCGGTCGGGCGAGCGGAGGAACTCCACCATCTCGCGCAGCTCCTCGGCGGCGCCCTGCGTGCCCGCGACGTCCGCGAAAGTGGTGTCGGAGGTGGCGCCGCGCCCCAGTTCCCCCATCTCGCCGCCGCGCGTCTGGCGGAAAAGATAGAAGAGGAGGCCGCCCAGCAGGAGGAGCAACACCCCGTACTCCAGCACGCTGCTCCACAGCGCGGGCCCGGGGGCCTGCTCCAGCGTCAGCGCGACCCCCGCCTTCTCCGCGCGCGCGGCGAGGCCGTCCACCTCGGCGACGGGATATGAGACGGTGAAGTCGGGACCCGCCGTCCCCGCGCGCCCGGCCCACTCGCCGCGGATGTCCATCCCGGGGCGTACGACGAGCGACTCCACCCGCCGCGCGTCGATGGCGCGCAGCAGCGTGGTGTACGACACAGCGGGCACGGGCGCCGGTCGCGGGCGCACCCATCCCCACGCGGCCAGGCCCGCGAGGAGCACCAGGAGCCCCGCCGCCGCAACCAGCACCGTGCGGCGGCGAAGGTCCGGCCGGGGACGGCGCGCGCCTCCGCCGGAGGCGGGGGTGGTGAGCTCTTCGGACTGCGAGAGTGACATGCGACTGCTTGTACCAGAGGACCACGGCGGAGCCGGGTGGCGGCCCCGCAAGCCGAATACGAGCAAACGCGGCCCGGCGGATTCCACGCCCGCCCGGGACCGCTTCGTGCACACAAGATAATGTGGACAACGGCTTTACGGGAGCGGGCTCTGCGCCACGGGCGCGCCCCGGGCACCGCTTGCGACGCACCCCGCGGCGCGGGCATATTGTCGCGCTCCGTAGCGACTGCACCCCATAGGAAGTGATCTCATGGCAACCCAGGGCAAAGACACCGAAGTCGTGTTCCTTTCCGCCGCCCGCACCGGGATGGGGACGTTCGGCGGCTCTCTCAAAGACTTATCCGCGACCGATCTCGGCGTCTTCGCCGCGACGGCGGCGCTGGAGCGCGGCGGGATCCCGGCGGAGGAGGTGGGCCACGTCGTCTTCGGCAACGCGCTGCAGACGTCGTCGGACGCCATCTACCTCGCCCGCCACATCGGCCTGCGCGCGGGCCTGCCGCAGGACACCCCCGCGCTGACTCTGAACCGCCTCTGCGGCTCGGGCTTCCAGGCGATCGTCTCGGGCGCCATGGAGATCATGCTGGGCGAGGCCGAGGTCGCGCTCTGCGGCGGCACCGAGTCGATGAGCCAGGCGCCGCACGTCATCCGCGGCGCGCGGTGGGGCGAGCAGCGGCTGGGGCCAGTCGGCAAGCTGTACGAGGATTCGCTGTGGGAGGCGCTCACCGACACCTTTGCCGGGTGCTCGATGGCGGTGACGGCGGAGAACCTGGCCGACACGTACGGCATCACGCGCGAGCAGGTGGACGAGTACGCGCACCGCAGCCAGCAGCTCGCGAAGCTGGCGTGCGAGCAGAACCGCTTCGACAGCGAGATCGTCCCCATCACGCTCAAGAGCCGCAAGGGCGAGACGGAGTTCCGCTGCGACGAGCACATGCGTCCCGAAACCACGATGGAGATGCTCGGCAAGCTGAAGCCGTACTTCAAGGAGGGCGGCACCGTGACCGCCGGCAACGCCTCCGGCATCGGGGACGGCGGCGCGGCGGTGCTGATCGCCAGCGAGGCGTACGCGCGGCGCAACGGCCTGCAGCCCATCGGCCGCCTGGTGTCGTGGGGGATCGCCGGCGTGGACCCCAAGCACATGGGAATCGGCCCCGCGCCGGCCTCGCGCCTCGCCCTCAAGCGCGGCGACATGAGCCTGGACCAGATGGAGCTGGTGGAGATCAACGAGGCGTTCGCGTCGCAGTACTGCGCGGTGGAGAAGGAGCTGGGGCTGGACCGCGAGCGCACCAACGTCTCGGGCGGCGCCATCGCCATGAGCCACCCGCTGGGGATGAGCGGCGCGCGCATCACCGTCCACCTCCTGCACGAGCTCCGGCGCCAGGGGAAGCGCTTCGGACTGGGCAGCGCCTGCATCGGCGGCGGCCAGGGAATCGCGGTGGTGGTGGAGGCGTTCCCGGCCGCCGCAGAAGCGGCGCTCGCGGCGGATTGATCAACGGCAGTGCCCAGTGCCAAGTGCCGAGTGCCCAGTAACTTCGGCACTGGGCACCAGGCACTGGGCACCAGGCACCAGGCACTCTGGTTGATGTCCGACCTTCCCGCACAACCACCCAGCGGCGCAGGCCCCCCCGTCCGGCGCGTCTCCAGCCAGGAGCTGGAGGCGGTGATCCGGCGCGCCACCGAGCTGCAGTTCGCCCGCGGCGACGCGGAGGAGGGGCTGCCGGAGTCGGAGGTGATGAGGATCGGGAAGGAGCTGGGGCTGGAGCCGGCGCACGTCCGCCGTGCCATCGCGGAGGTGCGGGGGCGGCCGCGCGAGCAGAGCGGGGTGATGGTGAGCGTCATGGGGCCGGACACCGTCCGCGCCACGCGCACCATCCGCCACCCCGCGGCGGCGCTGGGGCTGTCGCTGGAGGAGTACCTGGTGAAGTGCGAGTTCATGCTGGTGCAGCGCCGCTTCCCGGACCGCACGCGCTACGTCCGCGGTACTGGGATCGGCGCCTCCCTCGGCCGCGCGGCCGCCAAGCTCGGCTCGCGCGCGGCCACGCTGGACCTCAAACTGGTGGACGTGCACGTCTCGCCGCTGGATGAGGACTCGGCGTTCGTGGAGGTCTCCGTCCCGCTCGGCACCATGCGCACGGGGCTGGCGGTGGGTGGCGCGGTGGGCGGGGGCGGGGGCGGGGCGGCGATCGGCACCGCGCTGGCGATGATGGGGCCGGACCCCACCCTCCTGGTCGGCTTCCCCATCTTCGGAGCCGCCATGCTCCTGGCGCGCGGCATCTACCGCGGGGTCGCCGGCGGCGTGCAGGATCGCCTGGAAGCCTTCCTCGACCGCGTGGAACACGGCGAGCTCCCCAGGCCGCCGCAGCGGGCTGAGTGGCGGCGGCAGCTGGGGATTTAGGGGAACGGGGGACAGCAGGCAGGGGCCAGGGGGCAGCAGGCAGGGGAACACGGGGCGCACCCTGTCATCCTGAGGGAGCCGCCGCGTGCAAGTTCGGCGGTACACGCGGGACGCGTGCGGCAACCGAAGGGTCTAGCCGCCGAGGCAAGGGGCCGGCGCGATACGACGGACCCCTCGGCACGCGCAGTAGATCCTTCGCTCCGCGCCATGGCCAGGACAACGAGAGAGGACGGAGAAGCGCGTCGCTCAGGATGACAAAAGCAGGGGGGGCCGGGCGCACTAACGCACTAACGCACTTCCGTTCCGAAGTCCAAAAACCAACCGTAACCGAAAAGGGAGTTGCCGGATGGCCGAGATCAAGCGCGTGGGGGTTCTGGGGTGCGGGCTGATGGGGAGCGGGATCGCCCAGGTGTGCGCCGCGGCCGGGTACGAGACCATCGTCCGCGAAGTGTCCGACGAGGTGTGCGAGCGGGGCATCGGCGGCATCTCGAAGCAGCTCGGGAAGTCGGTGGAGAAGGGGAAGCTGGGCGCCGAGGACCGCGACGCCATCGTCGGGCGGCTGCGCGGCACCACGAAGCTGGAGGAGCTGGCGGAGTGCGACATCATCATCGAGGCCGTGGTGGAGGACCTCGAGCTCAAGAACCAGATGTGGAAGACGCT
>JAUJMI010000396.1:0-2428 GCA_030446945.1 Longimicrobium sp.
AGGCACAGAGAAACCCCTCTCCGTTCACTTTTCCGTACCCTCTGTGTCTCTGTGCGAGGCCATCTGTTCAGCGGATGCCCGCTGGCGCACGGACCAGCGCCTCCAGCTCCGCCGCCCGGTGCTCGGCCGTGTGCTCCGCCAGGATGCGCTCACGCGCCGCCTGGCCGATGGCGCGCCGGTCGTCGTCGTGCGTGCGCGCGACGATGTCGGCCACCTCCGCGGTCGTCGCCGGGAGGAGGATCTCACGGCCGGGGGTGAAGAACGCCTCGATCCCCGGCCAGCAGTCGGAGATCATCGCCGCGCCGCATGCGGCGGCCTCGAAGAGCCGCACCGAAGGCGACCACCCCGCCGCCACCATGTCTGCGCGGGTGGCGTTGAGCTGCCACGCCGCGCTGCTGTAGAACGCCGGGTGCTCGGCCGGGCCCAGGTGGGGGATGTGGCGCACGTTGGCCGGCCAGCGGATGCCGTCCGGGTACTGCGGCCCCGCCACCACGAAGCGCCGCTCCGGCAGCCGCCGCGCCACGTGCACCAGGAAGTGGTCCAGCACCGGCTGCCGGTCCGCCGCGTAGGTGCCCATGTACGCCAGGTCACACGCCAGCGCCGGGTCCGGGCGCGTGGGGCGGTAGCGGGCCTCGTCCACAGAGCAGTAGAGCGGGCGCGCGTCGCGGGCGCCCAGCTCCCCCTCCAGCACCTCGTGCAGGAACGGCCCGCCCGTGAACGACAGGTAGCGCGTGAAGAGCGGCACCTGATCCGCCCGCAGGTACTCCGCGCCGCCGGTGCGCAGCGCGGCCACCGTCACCGGGGTGTCGATGTCGTAGAAGAAGAGCGGATCCACGCCCGCGCCGGCAAGCGCGTCGATCACCCGCGGCCCCTCGTTGACGTACGAACCCACGATCACCGCGTCCGCCTCCCGCGCCTCCGCGACGGCGTCGGCGGCGGCGTCGTCCCACGTCGGGTAGAGGACGAGCCGGCAGTACGGCGGGTGCGGGTGGTCGCGGTGCTCGCCGCCGTACCAGGGCGCGTCCCACTCGTAGAAGACCACCTCGTGCCCGCGCGCCGCGAAGGCCCGCAGCAACGCGCGGTAGGTGGTGGCGTGCCCGTTCCCCCAGCTGGAGGAGATCGACAGTCCGAAGACGACCAGCTTCATGCCGCGCTCCCGACGGGTACCCTCAGGATGGAGTCCAGCAGTGCCGCGCGCTGGCCGTAGGTGTGCGCTTGAATCGCCCGCCGCCGTGCCGCCCCGCCGATCCGCCGCGCGTCGTCGTCGCCTGTGGAGCGCACCAGCGCCGCCACCTCTTCGGCGCTGGCGGCGACGAGGATCTCGTCGCCCGGCGCAAAGAACTCCTCGATCCCCACCCACGCGTCCGTCACCTGGCACGCCGCGGCGCCCGCAGCCTCGAACATGCGCGTGGCGGGGGAGAAGCCGTTCCGCACCATGCTGTCGCGGTGCACGTTGAGCACCAGACGCGCCGCCGCGTTCACCTCGTTGTGGCGCGCGGTGGGGACGTGGCCCAGGTACTCGACGTTGGCGGGCATCCCGCGGTCGCCCCACCCCTCGCCGCCCAGGGCGAAGCGCGCCTCCGGGCACAGTGAAGCGGCGCGGAAGAAGAACTCGTCCACCCGCGCCTCGCGGTCCGGGAGGCGATTCCCCATGAAGAGGAGGTCCCACTTCGGAGCGACGTCGCGCGGGAGGGGGCAGTGCTCCTCGGGGTCCAGGCCGTTGTAGATGGGGGTGCACGCGCGGGCGCCCCACCGCTCGTACTCCGCCACCACGGGCGGTCCGCCGCCGTAGGTGAGGATGTGGTCGTAGCGCGGAATGTGCGCCCGAAAGGGATCGGCCGGATCCGCGGCGATGCGCCCCAGCGTGGCCGGCGCGTCCACGTCCAGGAACGCCGTCATCACCTCGCCGCCCGCGCGCGCGGCGACGGCCGACTCCAATTGCGCGTCCCAGATGCCCACGCCGCTGCACTTGATCACCCACTCGCCGTCCGCGAAGGCGCGCTCCATCAGCTCGTCGCGTTCCTTCTCCGTGCGGTAGACGATGACGCGGGCGTACGACGGGTCCTCCGCCAGGTCGCGCTTCTGCTGGCGCCCGTACGCGTCCGGCTCGCAAAAGGTGATGCGGTGGCCGCGCACGTGGAGGGCGCGCAGGAGCCCGCGGTAGTAGGTGGCCGCGCCGTTCCAGTACGAGGACACGAGCGAGGAGCCGAAAAAAGTCAGATGCATGCGGTTTCAGCGGTTGGGCGGGTTCCGGCGCTTCCCGCGGCGCCGAGCGTGTGCACGACGTGCAGCAGCTCGTCCGCGCGGTGGTCGCAGCTGTGGCGGGCGAGGATCGTCTCCAGCCCGTGCTCCGCCTGCCGGCGCGCCTCGTCCTCGCCGCGCACCAGGCGCAGGAGGGTGGCCTCCATCTCGGCGGGCGTCTCGGCGA
>JAUJMI010000396.1:2528-3753 GCA_030446945.1 Longimicrobium sp.
TCGCCGCGCACCAGGCGCAGGAGGGTGGCCTCCATCTCGGCGGGCGTCTCGGCGACGGCGTAGTCGCCGGGGCGGAAGAGCCCTTCGGCATCGCTCCCCGGCGCGCAGACCTGCGGGATGCCGCACGCCAGGGCCTCGAACACGCGGATGGTGGGGATCCCCGCCAGCGCCTCCACGTACGCGCGCCGCGGCACGTGCAGCGTGGCGCGCGCGGAGGAGAACGCCTGCGGCACGCGTAGCGACGGCGCCCATCCGCGGAACTCCACGCCCGCCGCGTGCAACTCGGCCAGGGCGTACTCGGGATAGCGGACGCCGTGCGCCGTCCAGCGCAGATCCCGGTTGCGGGACGCGGGCGCCAGCCAGAAGTCGCGCAGCTCCTGCGTGCGCTCTTCATCGCCCCAGTTGCCGATCCACACGACGTCCTGCGTCTTGGGCACGTCCAGCGGGCGAAAGCGGACGGTGTCGGCGGCTTCGTGCAGCGTCCACGCGCGCTCCACGCCGAAGCGGTCGCGGTACACCTCGCGCAGCACTTCGCCGAAGGCGAGCACGCCGTCGAAGGCAGCGAGGTCGAAACGAGCGATCGCCTCGGGCTGGCTCCAGGGCCGGTGGTGCGTGTCGTGGAACAGGACGAGCGCCCCCGCCCGCCGGGCGGCCGCCGGGATCGCGTTGGCGACCTCGGGATCGTTCCACTCGTGCACCAGCACCACGTCCGCCCCGGCGACCGCCTCGTCCAGCCCGGGGGCGGCGGGGTCGTACGAGCGCACCTCGATCTCCGGATACGCGCGGGCGAACTCCACCAGCGGCCCCACGCCGTGGTCGGCCAGCAGGTTCTCCAGCGACCAGGCGCCGCGCGGCTCGTACGAGACCACCGTGTGCCCGCCGCGCGCCAGCGAGCTCATCAGCCCGCGCAGGAAGTGCGCGTTGCCGTGGTTCCAGTCCGAGACGGCACTGTGTACGAAAAAGACGAATCTCATGGAGCGGCTGCGGTGGCGGCCCGGGCGCGGTCGCGGGCGTGGCGCTGCGCGAGCTGCCGGTACATTGCGGTGTACTCCTCGGCCATGCGGCCGCTGCTGTAGCGGCGGAGCGCACGCTTGCGCGCCCCCTCCGCCAGCCGCGCCACGCGGGCCGGGTCGTCGCGCAGCTCGCGGAGCGCGCCGGCCAGCGCCGCAGGGTCCTCGGGCGCCACGAACACAGCGCACCCGTGCCACAGCTCGCGAAAGGTGCC
>JAUJMI010000397.1 GCA_030446945.1 Longimicrobium sp.
GCCCACCAGGACCGCCGTTCCAGGAGCGAATGAGTTCGCCGCCGTAACCACACAAAGTCCGCCTCCGCGGACTCCGGGTCCAATGCCGCGTTTCTCGAGACGGCTTCAGGCGCCTTCCCGTGGTTCCAGCCGGGGGCTTCAGCCCCCGGTGCTCGCGGTGCCCAACCCGGCCCACCTGCACCCATCCCGCCCCCACAGCCTGCAAAGGCCGGCTTCCCGCGGTTGTTGCAGCGGTTTTGACCACCTCGGCCAGGAGCAACCCTCACTCCCTCGCCGCCGGCTCCGCCACCGGCACCGGGTGGTACAGCCGCACGCACTTCACGCGGCGCTCCTCCACCTCTTCCACGCGCAGCTCCCACTCGCCCTCCGCGCCGGGGACGGCCACGACATCGCCCTCCACCGGAACGCGGCCGAGGGTGCCGAAGACGTAGCCGCCCAGCGTGTCGAAGTCGTCCTCGGGGAGGTGCAGGAGGAAGCGGTCGTTCACCTCGGAGAGGGAGACGGCGCCGTCGATCAGGGTGTCGCCCTCGGGGGTGGGCTCGAACTCGGGCTCGGCCACGTCGAACTCGTCGTTGATCTCGCCGACGATCTCCTCCAGGATGTCCTCCATCGTCACCAGGCCGTAGGTGCCGCCGAACTCGTCCAGCACGATGGCCAGGTGCACGCTCTGCTGGCGCAGCTCGGCCAGGATGTCGCTCACCGGCTTGGTCTCGGGGACGAAGTACGGGGGGCGCATCACCGCGCGCATGTCGAACCCGGCCCGCCGCTCCGCGTCGCACAGCAGGGGGAAGAGGTCCTTGATGAGGACCACGCCCACGATGGTGTCGATCGTCCCCTGGAAGACGGGGAGGCGCGAGTGGCCCTCCTCAAAGAAGACGTCCAGCATCTCCTCGAAGGAGGCGTCCACCGGGATGGCGGCCATGGCGGTGCGCGGCGTCATCACCTCGCGCGCCACCGTGTCCGAGAAGCCGAAGACGCCGCGGATCATCTCGCGCTCCTCCTCCTCGATCTCGGCGGGGTCGGCGCCGGCGGCCACAAGCATGCGCAGCTCCTCGTCCGGCTCAGGGAGGTGGGCGAAGTCGGCGCCGCGCAGTCCGAAGGGCCGCAGCGCCAGCCGCACGCACCACTCCAGCGGCTTGAGCACGGGCCAGAACACCACCCACAGCAGGCGCAGCATGGGAAAGCCCAGCACCGCCGCCACCGGCTCGGCGCGGTGCACGGCCAGCAGCCTGGGGATCTGCTGCCCCAGCGTGGCGTGCAGCACCACGACGGCCGCGATGGCGATGACGTCCGCCGCCACGGCGGTCGTTCCCACGACGGGGAGCGCGCGCGCAGGCCCCAGCAGGGGCACGAGGTACGCGCGCGAGGCCGCGAGGGCGTAGGTGCCCAGGAGGATGGATACGAGGCTGCGGCCGACCTGCCCGGCGAAGAGGAGCTCCTCCAGCCGTCCCAGCGCCGGAAGGACGCGGGCCGCGCGGGTGTCGCCCTGGCGGACGTGCTGCTCGATTCGGGTGCGGCGAACGGAGAGGAGGGCGAACTCGGCGGCCACCAGGAAGGCGTTGACCAGCACGAGGCCCAGCACTGCGAGGATGCTTAGACCGCCAGGTTCAGGATCCATGCGAGGTGTACGTAGGAAGGGAGCCCGGCCCACCCGGGCTCCCCGAATCGCGCGGAGCGGCCGGTGCGCCGAACCCTCTCGGCGCCATCCGGCGCTCTCCGTGCGGCCGCCGCGTCAGGCCGCGGCGGTCTCGGTCTCGGCTTCGGCTTCCGCCTCGGCGTCGACGGGGGAGTTGGCGATCACCGGGCGGCAGAAGCGCAGCCCGATCCCCGCCAGCTCGTCCAGCTCCTCGCGGGTCAGCGCGGGGTAGCGCTCGCCCATGAAGTCCACGGTATCCTTCATCCACTCCTCCTGCTGCTCCGGCTCGGCGCGAAGCACGCCGCAGCGGTGGATGTGGCTGAACAGCTCGTTCCGAGCCTCTTCCAGCGCCGAGGGCGCGGAGGAACGCTGCGGCTTCCGATCACGGTCGCGGTTTCTGCTCAAAAGGCCTCCAAGTCGCGAAAAAAGAACCCCTCGCGCGGAGGGGAGAGTGGTGCGTTGCAAATGTAGGGTAATCTAACGCTTTCCCCGCGTTTTGGAAACTCCGGGGTCCGTCCCTTGCTACCCCCGCCGCGTACGGAGGTTGCGGCCTCACGGGGGGGAACGTCTGGCGGAGGGCGATGATGGCGCGCGGGGGGATCGAGCGGGGCCCGGTTCGGGAGCGGTGGAAGTGGCGGCTGGCGCGTGCCTGGTGGCACACGCTCGGCCTGCGCGCGTGTTCGGCGGACGTGGGCCAGTATCGCGTGCACTGGGTGGAGGCGGGCGACCCCGGCGCCGAGACCCTGGTGCTGATCCACGGCCTCAGCGGCTCGTCGCGCTGGTGGCAGCGCAACATCCCGGCGCTGGCGGCGCGCTTCCGCGTGGTGGTGCCCGACCTGATCGGCTTTGGGCGCAGCCGCTGCCCCGGGCCTCTGCCCGCCATGCCGGACGTGGCCGCCGTCTTCGCGCGGTGGATGGACGCCGCCCGGACCGGCCCCGTTCACCTGGTGGGGCACTCGATGGGGGGCCACCTGGCCGTGCACGTGGCCGCGTCCTACCCCGAGCGCATCCGCCGGCTGGTGCTGGTCGATGCCGCCGGGCTGCCGAGGCCCGTCACCATGGGGTCGGTGGTGCGCTTCGTCTACGAGCTGGCCCCGCCGCGCCAGTGGGGCGACCCGGCCTTCCTCCCCGTCATCTGGGGCGACGCCCTTTCCGCCGGCCCGCTGGCGGTGGCGCAGGGGCTCCGCAACATCCTGCGCGACGACGTGCGCCCGCTCCTGCCGGTGCTGGCCCAGCCGACGCTGGTTATCTGGGGCGCGGGCGACGCCGTCATCCCGCTGGAGAATGCGCACGTCTTCCGCGCCACCATCCCCGGCGCGCGGCTGGCGGTGATCCCCGGCGCCTTCCACAACCCGATGGTGGACCAGCCGGACGCCTTCAACCGCCTCGTGCTGGGCTTCCTCGCGGGCGAGCAGGTGGGGGAGTGACGCGTCCCGGCGAGGCGCTGGGCCGCGCCGCCTCGGAGTGGGTGGTGACGCGGCGGGTGGAGGTGAACGGGATCGCGGTGCGCTACCGCGAGGCGGGGAGCGGGCCCGCGCTGGTGCTGGTGCACGGCCTGGGCTGCTCGGCGGACTACTGGGTGCGCAACGGCCCGCCGCTCGCCGCCGCCGGCCTGCGCGTCCTCGCCCCCGACCTCCCCGGCTTCGGCCGCACACAGGGACCCTGGCGCGGCCTGGACATCGACGAGCAGGCGACGGCGCTGGCGGCCTGGGTGGACGCGATGGGCCTGCCGCCCGCCGCGTACGTGGGCCACTCGCTCTCCTGCCAGACCGTCGTGGACCTCGCCGCCGACCACCCCGGCCGCGCCGTCGCCCTGATCCTCGCCGCCCCCACCGGCGACCGCAGCGAGAAGCGGCGCATCCGCGAGATCATCGGCTTCGCGCGCGACATGACCCGCGAGCCGCTGTCGCTGGTCCCCTGGATCGCGGAGGCGTACCTGCGCGCGGGGCTGGTGCGCTGGTTCCTGACCTGGTGGAAGGCGAAGCACCACGACCTCTTCGGCACCGCCGCGCGGGTGAGGCGCGCGCGTGGTCGTGGGCGCGCGCGACCCCGTCGTCCCCATGCGCTTCGCCGAGTCGGTCGCGGCGGCGCTCCCCGGCGCGCGCTGCATCGTGAT
>JAUJMI010000051.1 GCA_030446945.1 Longimicrobium sp.
CTCGATCGCCTGCGTCATGTCCACGTCGCTGCAAAAGGGAACGTGGCAGTACGCCCACGCCACGTCCTTCCCCTCCGGCGCGCGCGTCGTGTCGAACAGGGCGGGCTGCACCAGGACGACGAAGGGCTTCTCCGGGACCTCGCCGGCCAGGGGCGCGTGCTCGGAGGCGGCGATCTCGTCCAGGGTGCCGCCCAGGTGGACGGTGGCGGCGCGGCGGCACTCCTCGGAACGCCAGGGGATCGGCTCGGAGAGCGCCCAGTCCATCTTGAAGGAGCCCGCCCCGTAGCGGTAGCGCTCCAGCGCCCCGCGGTAGCGGGCCGGCAGCCGGTGCCCGGCGATGCGCAGCACCTGGCGCGGGGTCAGGTCCAGGAGGATCGAGCCGGCAGCGCGGAGCTCGTCCACGTCGTCCACGGGCGCGCCGGTGACGATCTCGCCTCCCAGCGACCGGAAGTAGGAGGCCAGCGCGGCGGCGATGCTGCGCGACCCGCCGCGCGCGATCGGCCATCCCACCGCGTGCCCCGCCGCCGCCAGCGTCAGCCCGAACGCCGCCGTGGGCGACTGCGTCAGCGGGACCATGGAATGCGCCGCATTCCCGGCGAAGAGGGCGCGGGCTCGGTCGCGCCGGAAGGCACGCTTCGCGAGGCCGTACGCGGGGCGCACGGCGGTCAGGCCGAAGCGGGCCAGGAGGAAGGGGTGATCGGGAAACTCCAGGGGCCCCAGCACGTCCTCCGCCAGCGTCAGCCAGCGGTCCGTCCAGCGCCCGAGCAGCTTCTGCCACGCCCGCGCATCGGGGCCGAGGGTGGCGCCGGTGGCCTCGATGGAGTGCTCCAGCATCGCCACGGAACCGTCGTCGAACGGGTGCGCGAGGCAGGCGGGGGAGTGCACCCATTCCAGCCCGTGCTCCTCCAGCGGCAGGGTGCGGAAAAACGGGGAGGAGAGGGCGAGGGGGTGCACGATCGAGCAGACGTCGTGCAGGTAGCCGGGGAGCGTCAACTCTTCCGTGCGCATCCCGCCGCCGATGGTGTCCGCCGCCTCGCGCACCACGACGGAGCGCCCCGCCTGCGCCAGCGCGATCGCCGCCGACAGCCCGTTGGGTCCCGACCCCACCACCACCGCGTCCGGAACGCTCACGTGATCTCCCCGGATAAGGGGCCCCGGGCCCGTGTGGCTCCGCGCCGTGCCACGCGAGGCTCCCCCCGCTCTCGATAACAGAGGCGCCAGCCTCTCCTGTTATCGGGAGAGGGGGGTCGGGGGGTGAGGGCCTCGGCACCCGCGCAAGCTGCACCGGAAGGTCGTCCCCTCGCCCACGACGCTCTCCACGGAGAGGGTGCCGTTCATCAGGCGGAGGAGCTCGCGGCTGATGGCGAGGCCCAGGCCCACGCCCTGGCGCGTCTCCGCGTCCGAGTTGCCGGCCTGGATGAAGGGGTTGAAGATCGCCTCCATCCGCTCCGGCGGGATGCCGCGGCCCGTGTCGCTCACGCGGATAGCGACGCTGCCGTCGGCGGGGATGCAGTCGAGGACGACCCGCCGCCGGGGTCGGTGAGCTTGGCGGCGTTGGTCAGCAGGTTCAGGCACACCTGGATCAGGCGCTCGCCGTCCGCAAGCACGTGGAGCGCGGCATCGGGGGGGCGCAGTTCCAGCGACACGGCGCGCTCCGCGAAGAGGGGCTGCACCAGCGGGCGCAGTGCACGGCCCTCGCCCCCACGCGCAACGTGCGCGGCGGGGCCGGCGTACACCCGCCGCGAGCCCCGCCGCCCAGCTATCCGCATGGCGGGCCTCGTTCTATGCAATGTCCGTGCACGCCGGGGCATTGACGCGCCGTGCACGCCGGGCGTACACTGCCACCCCGCCACGGAGGTGGGCGCGCGCACCGGCACCCCCCTGTGGACGACCATGGAAGCGGCGGACGAGAACGGGGACGAGATCAGCGGCGTGCCCATGGTGGCCACCGTCCCGGACGCGCTCTCGGCCGCGGAAACCCTGGATGACGGGGTGCGCCGCGTGCTCTCCGAGATGGGGGGTGTCGATGGGGTGGCTCTTCGGCGCGTGCTGGGAAGTGGACCCCGGCCCGGGTGCGCTGCGCGTGCGCCAGACGTTGTGCCCGCGCGCCTACCGCAGCACGGATTTCGAGAACGACAGCCGGGTGCTGGTCTTCGATCCGGCGAGGGGCTCCCCGGGCGCATGTGGGCCACGGGGGCGCCGCTGTGGGTGGAGGACGCAGGCGTGGAGGTGAACTTCCCCCGCAATGCCGCCGCCGCGCGCGAAGGGCTGCGCGCCGCCCTCGCCTTCCCGGTGCGCTGCCATGGGAGGGTGTACGGAGTCCTGGAGTTCTACACCGACTGCCTGCGCACCTCCACACCGGCGCTCCTCCCGGTGTTCGAGCGATTGGGCGATCAGATCGGCCGCTTCATGGCCGGACACGGCGCCGCCGCCGGCCCGGAATAGCACGCATCCCGCAGACGAGAGCAGGTCCGTGCACGGCATCGTGATGAACCAGTTCCGCCAGTACGTCACCGACCGCCTGGGGCGCGATGCCTGGTTCCCGCTAGCGGAGTCGGCGGGCGTCCCCTCGGAGAACCACCGGCTGGACGCCGTTTACCCGGACGAGCAGATCGTGGCGCTGGTGCTGGCGGCCAGCCGGTTGACGGGGCAGCCGCTGAACCAGGTGCTGGAGGACTTCGGCGTCTTCATCGCCCCAGCCCTGCTCCGCATCTACGCCCCGCTGATCGACCCCGCATGGCGGACCCTGGACGTGATCGAGCACACGGAGGAGACGATCCACACGGTGGTGCGCGCCCGCATCGAGGGCGCCGCGCCCCCCGCGCTTCTGGCCCGCCGCGTCTCCCCCACCGAGGTGCAGATCGACTACCGCTCCAGGCGCGGCCTCTGCTCGCTGGCCGAGGGGATCGCGCGCGGGATGGCGATCCACTTCGGCGAGGAAGTGGACGTGGACCAGCCCGAGTGCGTGCACCGCGGCGGCGAGCGCTGCCTGATCTCCGTGCGCCTTGTGGAGGGCCGGGGAGAGGCGCCGACGGCCTGAACGGTGGTCCGCGGTGTGCAAGCGCCTTCCGAACCCCCGCGGCGGGCGTTCCCGCCCGGACGCGGTCTCTAGAAGAGAACGGAGCACCAGATCGTGAGCATCCCCAGAAACGCCGCCCCCCGCACGGTGCAGGACCCCGAGCGGGTCGCCGCGCTCCGGCGCACCGGCCTCCTCGACGGCGACGCCGAGGAGGCGTTCGACCGCATGACGCGCCTTGCGGTGAAGCTCCTGCGCGTCCCCGCCGCCTTCATCTCGCTGGTGGACCAGGATCGCGACTTCTACATGAGCGCGCACGGCTTCGGCGAGCCCCTCGCCACCTCGCGTGAGCTGACGGGGCGCACCCTCTGCCACTACGCCATCGAGTCCGACCGGCCGCTGATCATCAACGACGCCCGCGCGGACCCGGCGTACAGCCTCGTCCCCACGGTGGATTCGCTGGGCGTTGCGGCGTACGTCGGCGTCCCGCTCGCCGGTCCTGAGGGCCACGTGCTGGGCTCCTTCTGCGCCATCGACCACTCGCCCCGTCAGTGGACACCGGACGAGGTGGAGGTCCTCTCGGAGCTTGCGGCCTCCGCCCGCCGCGAGATCGAGCTGCGCCACCGCGCGCGCCAGGCGGAGGAGCAGGCTGTCCGCCTGCGCGAGCTCGCCTCGGAGCTGACCGCCCAGGTCGCCGAGAACCGCGCGCTCGCCGAGGCCTTGCGCGAGGCCCGCGGCGCGCCGGCGTAGGGCGGGTTGCAGGAGCGGCGTCCAGGAGCGGCATTCCAGGAGCGAATAAAGGCCGCTGGAACCAACACGAAGTCCGCGTTCGCGGACTCGCTCATACGTCGGCGCGTGTCCCCACCCCTTGGTCGTCCTGAGGGAGCCCGTCCCACCCCGCCGCATGCGGTCAGCACCAGGCGCCTGCGGCAACCGAGGGATCTAGCCTGCGTGCGGAGCGGTCCGGGTACACGCGGGCCCTTCGGCAGGCGCAGTAGATCCTTCGCTCCGCGCCACGGTTCGCAGGCGTGGCGAGGGCGGAGAAGCGCTTTGCTCAGGGTGCCAATTCAGGGGGATCGAGGCAGATGCGCGACCTGGACCGGGTGTTTCGCGGATTGGCGGGGTCCAGCTTCCGGAGCCGGTTCCGGCTGGGGACGGCGGACCGTGCGTACCTGGAGGCGAAAGGACTCCCGACGGTGCTGGCGCACGCGGCGGACTTCGTGGCCCGGCGCCTCGCCCCCGCGCACCCCGTCAGGGATGGCAAGCAGACCCCTTTTCGCGGCCACCCCGTGTTCGTCGCGCAGCACGCCACCGCCACCTGCTGCCGCGGCTGCCTGGAGAAGTGGCACGCCATCCCCGCCGGCCGCGAGCTGACGGCGGAGGAGCAGGCGCACGTGGTGGCGGCGATCGAGCGGTGGCTGGCCGGTGACGGTGGCGAGTAAGGCGCCGCGGCATCAACAGCACAAAGTCCCTGCGCGGACTCCGGGTCTGATACCGCGGTTCTCGAGCCCACTTCAGTGGGCTTCCCGTGGTTCCAGCCGGGGGCTTCAGCCCCCGTCGCCTGGGGCGGTCGCCCCCGGGATTCGGACGCCGGCGGCGTTGCGTGCCCCGATGCTTAGCCCCCGCGCCGGCGTCCTCACACCGCGCACGACCCGTCGCCGCACGCGTCCGTGCCGGGCTGCGGGGCGGCGGAGTCGCGGGCAACGGTCTCGAAGACCTGGAGGAACGCGGAGGCGGGCTGGGCGCCCTGCACGCCGTAGCGCCCCTCGAAGACAAAGGTGGGAACGGCGGTGATGCCGAGCTGCCGCGCGCCGCGGATCTCGCCCTTCACCTCCGCCAGCCCCTCGTCCGACGCCAGGTACCCGCGCACCCGTTCGGCATCCATCCCCGCGGTGACGGCCAGGTCGGTGAGGAGCGCGGGGTCACCGATGTCGGCGCCGCGGGCGAAGTGGGCCTCGAAGAGCTGCTCCTTGAGCGCATGCTGCACGGGCGCCCCGTACTCGTGCTCCGCCAGGCGCAGGAGGCGGTGCGCGGCGAGCGTGTTGGCCGCCAGCGCCCGTTCGAAGTCCATCGAGATCCCCTCCCCGCGCGCCGCCTGGGCGACGTTGCCCGCCATCGAAGCCGCCCCCGGCCCGAACTTCTCCTTCAGCGCATCCATGAGCGGCCGCGCCGTCGCGGCCGCCGCCGGATCGAGCTGATACGGCCGATACACGACCTCCACCTCACCCGCCCCCGGGAAAGCCGCCAGCGCCCGCTCAAAACGCCTCTTCCCGATGTAGCACCACGGGCACGCCACGTCGGAATAGATCTCGACCTTCATATCGTCTCCAGGGCAGAGAAGTGCCAGGTGGAAGCGCACTCACGCACTTCCGTTCAGCACCCAGCGGTTAGCACTGTTTTCTTACGCCACCCGCACGATGCTCTCCAGCGGCAGCCGGTGCTGCGGGAAGCCTTCTTCCGCGCCCCGGCCGATGGCGACCAGGGCGGGGATACGGGCGTTCTCCGGCAGGTCCAGGAGCGCCTTCACCGCCGCCGGGTCGAAGCCCGCCATCGGTGAGGTCCGGTAGCCGCGCGCCTCCGCGGCCAGCAGGAGGTATCCCAGGGCGATGTAGCCCTGGCCCTGCGCCCACGTCTCCCGCTCGTCCTCGCTCTGCTTCGCGAACATGTTGCGGATGGTGCGCTGGGTCGCCTCCTGCTGCTCGGGACCCAATCCCGGGTGCACGACGGAGTCGAGGCTCTCCAGGGAGCTCTTCATGTCCGTGTAGAGGACGATCACCGCAGGCGCCGAGTGCACCTGGCGCTGGTTGAACGCGGCGGCGGCGAGCCGCTCCTTGAGCTCCGGCGTCTCCACGACGACGAAGCGCCACGGCTGCACGTTGAAGGCGGAGGGCGCGCGCCGCACCACGTCGAGAATCTCCTCCATGTCCTCGCGCGGGATGGGGACCGGCTCGTAGGCACGGATCGAGCGGCGCTGCTCCGCCGCGTCGCGGACGCTCCGGAAGTCGATGCTGGTGTTCATCATGGCTTCATCCCCTCTCGTGAACATTCTTCTGTGTTTTCAGTATCAACTATATAAAAGGAAGTTGATTGCGTCAAGGCATCCTCCTTGTCTATCGTTGAAGCCATGAATGCGCACCCCCCGCTCTGCCCCCTCTTCCATCGCGCCGTCGAGCTGGTCGGCCGGCGCTGGACGGGCGCCATCATCTTCGTCCTCCTGCGGGGACGCACCCGCTTCGCCGGGCTCCGCGCCGCGATCCCGGACATCACGGACCGCATGCTCTCCGAGCGCCTGCGCGAACTGGAGCAGGAGGGCGTAGTGGAGCGGTGCGTGATTCCGGACACACCGGTGCGCGTGGAGTACGCGCTCACCGACAAGGGCCGCGCGCTCGCCACCGCCGTGGACGCGCTGGGTGCCTGGGCGCACGAGTGGCTCGACCATCGCGCCGAGCAGGCATCGTAACTGCGGGACAAATGGGATGGAGACGAGCTGATCGGCGCTGTGTGTGTCCGGGTATGGTGACACGCATTGACCTCCCAGCGAAACATTCGTATATTCGCCATCTCATTACTGGACAACGATGTAGCGTCGCCTGTCCGGGCCTTTCCGGCACTCCGGCGGCCCGCCCGTTCTGCGCGCGAAGGAGCTTATGCGGCATCGACGTATAGAGGACCGGGAGCTCAGCCTGGTACTGGCCACGCCCACGGGGTTCATGGGCGGCGACCCGGAGCTGCACGTGGCTTCGCCGCTTGCGGCGACGGTGGTCACCGGCCGCCGCGTGCAG
Organism: Longimicrobium sp.; assembly: GCA_030446945.1. GTDB lineage: Bacteria > Gemmatimonadota > Gemmatimonadetes > Longimicrobiales > Longimicrobiaceae > Longimicrobium. The sequence goes on from JAUJMI010000051.1 coordinate 6,799, forward strand.
CAGCAGCTGACGCAGCGGGAGGAAGATCCGGCGCCCTGCGTGGAGGACCTGGAGCTGCTGGTGCTCCTGGAAGCCTCGGACGGCGAGGGCGTGCTGGTGGCGGGGAGCTCCGCGTGCCGGGTGCCGCGTGGCCTGGAGGAGGCGGAGCTTCGCGACCGCGTCACCTGGGGCACGGAGGCGCTCCGGCGCGAGCGCGCGCGCCTGGCCAAGCGCCAGCTCCTTCCCGACCAGCTCATCGCCTACTTCGAGGCGCTCAACGCCGCCGAGACCGAGGACGAGGTGCTCTGCGCCCTCGCCGAGCACGCGCTGCGCATCGTGGGCGGCCACCGCGCCGAGGGTCTCGCGCGCGACGGCGAGCGGGGGATGCTGCGCGCGCCGTGTGCGCCCAATGCGCGCCTCGGCGAGCACCGCCTGTGCATCCTGTGGGACGAGGTGTTCGCCAAGCCCGGTCTGTTGGTGACGCTGGACGCGCGCGCGGGTGGGCGGGTTCCCGCCGCGGCGCCCCTCTTCGAAAACCCGCAGACGGCGCTGGTGGCACACGTGCCGGTGGGGGACGAGGCGGTGCTGGTGCTCACCGAGCGGCGTGACGAGCGCATCTTCGAGCCGCAGGACTGGGACATCCTCCGCGCCCTGGCCCTCCAGGCCGAGATGGCGATCCGCCGCGTGCGGCTGATCGAGAGCGTCCGCGGCCTCTCGCTGACCGACCCGCTGACGGGGCTCGCCAACCGCCGCCACATGGAAGTGGTGATGGAGCACGTGTGGGCGGGCGCCACGCGGGGCGAGGCGCTGGCGCTGGTGGCGCTGGACCTGGACGGCTTCAAGGAGGTCAACGACCAGAGCGGCCACGCCGCCGGCGACCGCCTGCTGCGCACCGTGGCCGAAGCGCTCCGCCGCGAGGCGCGCCGCTCCGACGTGGTGGTGCGCTACGGCGGCGACGAGTTCCTGGTGATCCTACCCGGCGGCGACGGCTCCGGCGCCGAGGCGCTGGTGGAGCGCGTCCGGAAGCAGCTCGCCGGCCGCGTGGAGGTCAGCGCGGGCGTGGTGACGTACGACGGCAGCTTCGACTCGGCCGAGCAGATGATCCGCGAGGCGGACCGCCGTCTGTACGACGCCAAGCGCCGCCGCGCCGCCCACCTGCACCCCGTCCGCGCTCGCGGCGGAACCCGCACCCCCGCAAACTGAGGCGCACGGGTGCAACGCACGGAAGAGGCGCGGAGGATTTTCCTCCGCGCCTCTTGCTATTCAGGGGCATGCGGGGCGAGTAAGCTCGCGGCAACAACGGCACGAACTCCGCCTGCGCGGACTCGGGGGCGGGATCTGCCTGCCCGGCGGAATCGCGACGTGGTCAGGAGGCCCGTATCCGGGAGCGAATGAGGGCCGCTGGAACCACACGACGTCCGCCTTCGCGGACTGGCTGCGAAACCCGAGTCCGCTTCAGCGGTCTTCCCGTAGCTCCAACGGGGGGCTTCAGCGCCCTCGCGCCGGCCGTCCCCCGGCGGATCACCCGACCGGTTGCATGGGAGCCCCGCCCCACCCCGCGGTCACATCGTCCTGCAACCGCTCGAAGCCGGGGAGGAGCCCGCATTCGGCGAATTCGTCGTCGTCCGGGTCCTGCGCCTCGGGGGAATCCAGCACGGCGAGGAAGGCGTCCACCACCTCGGGGTCGAACTGGGTGCCGGAGCAGCGGCGCAGCTCGGCGCGGGCGTCGGATTCGGGGTAAGCTTCCTTGTAGCTGCGGCGCGTGATCATGGCGCAGTACGCGTCCGCCACGGCCACGATGCGCGCCGGCATGGGGATCTCGTTGCCGCTCATCCCGTCCGGGTAGCCGCTCCCGTCGTAGTGCTCGTGGTGGTGCAGCACCACCTCGGCCACGTCGTGCAGGGCGGGGACGTTGCGCAGCAGGTCGTGCCCCACGCGCACGTGCGCGCGCATCAGCTGCACTTCCTCGGGAAGGAGGGGGCCGGGCTTGTTGAGGACGCCGTCGCTCACCCCGATCTTCCCGACGTCGTGCAGGAGCGCGCCGTAGCACACCAGCGCGCGCTCGTACTCCGAGAGGCCGAGCCGCGCGGCGATCAGGCGGGCGTAGCGCGACGCCAGCTCGCAGTGGCCGTGGGTATACGGGTCCTTGGCCTCCACCGCGTCGGCCAGGATGGTGACGGTGTGCACGTACGCCGTCTGGAGCGCGCGCTCCAGGTGCCGGTTCTTCACCGCCACCGCGGCCTGGTCGCCGACGCTGATGAGCGCCTCGATGTCGCGGTCGTCGAAGTCGCCGTCCGACTTGTCCGCGGCGAGCACCACCCCGTCCAGGTTCGCCAGGAGCACCACCGGCGCAGCCACGCAGTTGCGGAAGCTGAGCCCCTCGCCGCCGTTGACCGCGAAGCGCTCCTCCGCCTCGGCCTCGTTGCACACGATGGTGTCGTTCTTGTCGAGCGCCTCGCGGCACAGCTCCGCCAGCACCGGCGGCGGCGGGGCGCCGACCATGGCGTCCACGTCGATCTCGGCGCGCACCCGCAGCGCCCCGTCCGGCCGGCGCGCGGTGACGTACACCCCGCGCGTGGCGCCGCTGATGGTGAGGCAGGCGCGCAGGATCAGCGTGGAGACGTCGCCACTGAAGAGGGCCCCGTGGATCTGCCTCATCGCCTCCTTCAGGCACTCCGCGCGCTGCCGCTCGCGCTCCGCGTTCCAGCGCTCCGAGTCGAGCTCCGCCTGGATGCGCTGCGTGTGGCTGCGCGCTTCGGCGAGCTGGTGGCGGGCGATCTCCAGCTCGCGCTCGTCTTCAGCCCGCTGCGCGTCAATGTCCCGGTATGCTTCCGCGGCACCCTGGAGGTGCGCGATGACCGGATCGTCCGACTGGGTGGGTGCTGGTTCGCTGGTCGCCATGTCCGCTCCGCCGGGTGCAGGATGTGTCCTCGATTGAGGCATTTCACGTGCCGGGGCCCTCACCCCCAGCTCGTAACGCCCGCGGGAGCCCCGCCCTCCGCCCAGACGCCTCGTAGGGGCGCGATTCATCGCGCCCGTGTCCGATGCCGCTCCGCCGTGCCTCCAACCTGCAAACGACGCGCGGGGACGGATCGGCTCCGTCCCCGCTACGTTCTGTTGCACCCTGCGTGCTCAGGCCGGCCGGGGGGCGGGCGGGTCGCCGCCTTCGCGCTCCAGGCGCATCTCGTCCACGTCGGCGGGGGACCACTCCTTGAGGCGGTCGATCTCGGAGCGGATCTCGGGATAGGGGGAGCGCGAGCACTCCAGGCGGCGCTCGCGGGCGGCGTAGGCCACGCCGCGCGCCTCGTCCCAGCGCCCGGCGTCGGCATAGGCGTGGATCAGCGCCTCGTAGAGCACCGGGTGCGGGTACTTGTGGAGGAGCTTCTGGAGCCGCGGGATCGTGTCGCGGCGCGCCTGGGCCGTCGTGAGATCCATCTCCATCACCTCGTCCGTCACCTCGGCGCGGCGACGGAGGAGGTCCACCAGCTCGGGCGGATAGGAGCGCTTGTCGTACTCGCCCAGAGAGCGCTGCTGCGGCGTCTCCTTGCCGAAGACGAGCCGGTTCAGGAACGAGTCGGTACCCTCACCGCTCCCGGCGCTGCTGGTAATCCGCTGCTTGAGCCACTCGCGGATGCTCATGGATGCCTCGTTGGGGTGGAGAACGATGCGCGCCGGTGGAGCAAGGTGCGCGCCGGGACCGGGAAGTGCGTTCGGACGTGAGTGCGTGAGTGCGTTCGTGCGTTGGGCGCTGGCCGTGGCGCCGTTTGTCGTCCTGAGAGAGCCGCCTCACCTGTCCGCGGTGCGCTGCGTACTCCTGCGGAGACCGAAGGATCTAGCCGGCGAGGCAAGAGGCCAGCGCGGCACGACGGACCTCACGGCAGGCGCAGTAAATCCTTCGCTCCGCGCCAGATTCCGCAGAACGGGAGAGGACGGAGAAGCGCGTCGCTCAGGATGACAAAACGGCTTGTGATCCTTGTTCCTGCTGCCCCCCTCTCCTCTGTCCCCTGTCCCCTCCGCCGTTCCCCGTCCCCCATTCCCCATTCCCCATTCCCGCACCAACGCACTTCCCTCACTCCATATCCACCTGCCGCACGTCCAGCACCTCCGGCAGCTCCGAGAGCCGCTGCTGGACCTCGGCGGCGATGCGGCCGTCCATCGTGATGGCGGCGAGGGCTTCGCCGCCGACCTGGAGGCGAGCCTGGTGGTACTCGGCGATGTTGACGCCCGCCTCGCCGAGGAGGGTGCCCACGCGGCCGATGACGCCGGGAACGTCGCGGTTGCGCAGCACGACCAGGGTGCCGCGCGGCGCCACGTCCACGCGAAACGTGCCGATGCGTATGATGCGGCCGTGCGTCTCGCCCAGCACCGCGCCCGCCACGCGGATGATGCGGTCGCCCGCTTCCATCCGCAGCTCCACCTCCTCGCCGAGCTCGCCGCGCCCCGCAACGTGCGTCGACGCCGTCTCGATCCCCCGCTCGGTGGCGACGTGCTGCGCGTTCACCAGGTTGATGGCGCGCCGGTCCACCACGTCGCGGAGCGTGCCCTGCAGGGCGGACAGGAGGAGGGGGCGCGGCGCCTGCTCGCCGCGTGGGCCGGTGTAGCGCAGCTCCAGCGCGCTCACGGCGCCGGGAAGGAGGGCGCGGCCGAGGCGGCCGAGCCGGTCCGAAAGGGCCAGCAGCGGGCGCAGCTCGCCCCACCCGGAGCCGCCCACGCCCGCCGCGTTGATCGCCGCGCTCAGGTCGCCCGTCACCAGCGCGTCGCGGACGGCGGAGCACGCCTCGATGGAGACACTGCGTTGCGCGTCGCTGGTGGATGCACCCAGGTGCGGAGTCAGGATCAGGTTGGGCACGGAGCGCAGCGGATGGTCGGCCGACAGCGGCTCCCCCATGAACACGTCCAGCGCCGCCCCGGCGATGCGGCCCGAGGTGAGCGCGTCGGAGAGCGCGTCCTCGGCTACGATGCCGCCGCGCGCCAGGTTCATCACGATCGCGCCCCGCCCCAGACGCGCCAGCTCCGGCGCGCCGATCAGTCCCACCGTCTCCGCGGTCAGCGGCGTGTGCACCGTCACCACGTCGGCGCGGTCCATGGCGTCGGAGAGTCGCTCCATTCGCTCCACCCCGAGCTCTTCGAAGCGCGCCGAGGGGACGAACGGATCGTAGGCGATCAGCGTCATCCCAAAGGCGCGCGCCCGGCGCGCCATCTCGCCCCCGATACGCCCCAGGCCGATGATGGACATGGTGCGCCCGCGCAGCTCGGAGCCGCCCAATCGCGAGCGGTCCCAGCGGCCGCCGCGCATCGACTCCACGGCGATGTGGATGTTGCGGACCAGGGAGAGGAGGACGCCGAACGCCAGCTCCGCCACCGACACCGTATTGCCGCCCGGCGCGTTGATGACGGCGATCCCCAGCTCGGTGGCCGTCTGCAGGTCGATGTTGTCGACCCCCACGCCGGCGCGGCCGATCACCTTGAGCCGGTCGCCGGCCTGGAGGAGCTCGCGGGTGACGCGGGTGGCGCTGCGGCCGACGAATGCGTCGTACTCACCGATCTCCGCGATCACCTCGGGGAGGGGGCGGGTCGGCTTCTCTTCGACCTCGATGTCGGGGTGCGAGCGGAGGTGGGCGAGCCCTTCCGGATCCACCTCGTCGGTGACGAGGACGCGGAAGCGCGTCATCGCAGCACCTCGTCCACCGCATCCAGCAGCGCGTCCAACTCTTCCACCGTGTGCTCCCCCATGTGCCCGATGCGGATGGTCGAATCCTTGAGCTTGCCGTATCCCCCGCCAATCGTCCACCCCGCCTTTGCCAGCCGCGCGACGATCTCCGGCGCCGCAACGGGGCCCTCGATCGCCAGCGTGGTGACGGTGGGCGAGCGGCACCCCTCGGGTGCAAAGGGGCGGATGTCGCGCTCTTCGGCCCAGGCCAGGGAGCGCTCGCGCATGGCATCGTGGCGCGCGGCGCGGGCTTGCACACCCTCCGCCGCGATGCGCCGCGCCTGTTCCGCCAGCGCGTAGATCAGCGACAGGGCGGGGGTGGTAGGCGTCTGGTGCTTGCGCCAGAAGCGGTCGTACTCCGGCAGGTCGAAGTAGTGGCCGCGCTCCGGGAGCGTCTCCGCGCGCGCCATCATCCGCTCCGAAGCGGCGCCTAATGCCAGCCCGGGCGGCAGCGCCAGCGCCTTTTGCGAGCCGGTGAGGAGGAAGTCGAGCCCCCAC
>JAUJMI010000052.1:0-2550 GCA_030446945.1 Longimicrobium sp.
CCCACCGCTTCCCACACCCGTCCCTGGTCGTCCGTAATCTGTCGCATCGTCGCTAATCCGTTCGTCGGGGTCACAGCACCTTGAGGAGCGCGTCTCCCAGCGCTTCCACCTGCCAGCGGCGCACGCCCTGGACCGCGGCGAGCTGCTCAACGTCGCGCGGGCGGGCCTTCCCCACCTCTTCCAGGACGGCACGGCTCATCAGGAAGCCGCCGTCCATGTCCAGCTCCTCCGCGCGCTGGTTGCGGGCCTGCTTGAGGCGCTCCACGCGCTCCTCCAGCTCCACGTCGCGCTCCCAGCGCTGCGGGCGCGGGAAGCGGGGGAGCTGGTCCTCGGGGAGGGTAAGCCCGCGCTGCACGGCCTCCAGGATGTCGCGCCCGCGCCGCTGCGCCATCCCCTCGGAGACGCCGGTGATGTTGCGCAGGGCGCGCTGGTCCTCCGGCGGGGCCGCGCTCATCTCCAGGAGCGCCTGGTTGTTGAGGACGCGAAAGGTAGCCTGGTCGCGCTCGCGGGCCACGCCCTCGCGCCACTCGTGCAGCTCGCGCAATATCGCCAGCCCGCGCGGGGCCAGGTCGCGCGCGCCCTTCATCTTGAGGAAGGCTTCGCGCCCCTCCTCCGGCTCCACGAACTTCGTCAGCTCGCGCCGGCGGAACTCCTCCTCCGCCCAGGCCAGGCGGCCGCGCTCCTCCAGCGCCGCGCGGAGCTTGTCGCGCAGGGCGGGGAGGTGCGCCGTGTCGGTGGCGGCGTACTGCTTCATCCCCTCGGTGAGCGGGCGTTCCGCCCAGTCCGCGCGCTGGTACTCCTTGGGGAGCTTGAGCCCCAGGTACTTCTCCACGATGCTCCCCAGCCCCAGCGACTTCTCGCCGAGGAAGCTCGCGGCGATCTGGGTGTCGAAGAGCCCCGCCACGGAGAGCCCCGCGTCGCGGTCCAGGATACGCAGGTCGTAGTCCGCGTCGTGGAACACGGTCTCCACCGCCGGATCCTCCAGGAGGTCGGCGAGCGGGTCCAGGACGCCCGCGGTTAACGGGTCGATGAGGAAGTGCTCCTGCCGCGAGGAGATCTGCACGAGGCTCATCCGGTCAAAGAACCGGTGGTACCCCGCCGCTTCGGTGTCGACCGCGATCAGCGGCAGCCCGCGCAGCCGCTCGACCGTGCGCCGGAGCCCTTCGGGAGTGTCGATGTATTCGTATTCCATTGCCGCCGGGGTAAAAGACGCGGCAAAATCGCCCTATGCGCGGGGTGTCGCAAGGGCGGGGCGGGGAAGTGCTAGGTCCTGAGTCCTGAACAAAGCGCACTCACGCACTGACGCACTCACGCACCGCCGTTCAGCACTCAGCACCCAGCACTCAGCGCTTCCTTACCGCCCTCCGCCTTCGCGAAAGACGTTCGCGTACCGCCGGGTCCCCGGTGCGCGCGCGGGGCCGCGGCCGGCGGGGTCGCCGTGGCGGGCCAGGACGCGGTTGGTGACCATCGCGGAGACGTGCTCGTCCAGCGGGATGAGCTCGGCGTACAGCTCCAGGGCCCGGTCCACGTCCACCTCGCCGGCCAGCGCGTCCACCAGGTCGAAGATGTTGGCCACGTGGGTCTCCACGATCGCCTCCTCGCTGCGGGCGGCGACGATCAGGAGCTTGCGCTTGGCTTCGGCGGAGAGGCGGCGGCGGCGCAGCCAGTCGAACATGACGGATTCCTTGCGGTTCGGGGCTCTCGGGGCGCCCTGAATCTGGCCCCCGGGGCGCCGCACTGCAACCCCGCCCCGCGTGTACCCGCTAGGGCTTGGTGCGGCGTCCACGGGGCGCTTATATTACGCCGGGCTCCCCGTGGGCCCCCCCGACGCGCGGCCGCCGTGCCCGCGCGATCCCGCCGCCTGGGAACACCGCATGGGAACGTCTTTCCTCAGCTCCGAAGAGTTCGACGAACGGGCGCACCGCCTGTACGAGTCGGGCGACTACGACGAGGCTCTCGAGATCCTCCGCGAGGGGCTGCGCCACCACCCCGACTCCGCGCTCCTGCACGTGGGGCTGGGCTACGTGCGCATCGCCCGCGAGGAGTACGCGTGGGCGCGCAGGTCGTTCGAAGAAGGGCTGCGCTCCGACGAGGAGTACGAGGACGCCTGGGTGGGGCTGGGCGAGACGCTCCTCAAGTTCGGGCAGGTGGACGCGGCGCTCGGCTGCTTCGCCCGCGTGGACGACCTGGGACTGGCGGACGACCTGGAGCTGGGCCTTACCATGGGCCGCGCGCTGTACCGCGAGGGGCTCTTCGCCGACGCGCGGGTGCGCTTCTCGTCGCTCGCGGCCACGCACCCGAACAACGCCGAGCTCGCCGCGGCGCGCGGCTACACCCTGCACGCGCTGGGCGACGACCTCGGCGCCCGCCGCGAGCTGCGCCGCGCCCTGCGGCTGGACCCGCAGCTGCACGAGGCGCGCATCTACCTGGCCCACCTCTTCCACGACCGCGGCGACACTCGCGGCGCGCTGCGCGAGCTGGAGCGCGTTCCGCCCGCGGAGCACTGGGACACGCTCTCGCTCTGGCGCTACGTGGAGCTCAAGTGCGCGC
>JAUJMI010000052.1:2650-12957 GCA_030446945.1 Longimicrobium sp.
GGAGCGCGGCTCGGCCTCCTCCGCATCGAGGAGTAGCCGTGCTTCCCGTTCCCGAGAGCACCCTGCGCCCCCTGCGCGCCGCCGCCGGCGACATCAGCGCGCTGCGCGGAGGCACGGCCAGCGCCGGCGCCCTGGTGCGCGTGGCCCGGGCAGCCGAGAGCACTCTGCGCCGCGTGCTGCGCGACGATCCCACCGCTCCCGTGGAGCTGCGGCTGCGCGCCCTCTCCCCCGACGACCTCTCCACCGACGAGATGCTGGCCGAGCTGCGCCGCCGCGACCGCCTCTCGCTGGAGCTGGCGGCGGGGGTGCACGAGCTGGGGGCGGTGGCCGCGCGCGTGTCCGACGGCGCGGAGCCGAGCGCGCGCGACTTCGAGATGGCCCGCACGGTGGCCGACGGGCTGGAGCGCCACCTCCTTTCCGCACCCGCCACGCCGGCCCCGCTCCTGGAGGATCCCGTGCTCGCTGAAGAGGCAGAGGCGCCGATCCCGGCCCACGACGACGCCACCCGGGTGCACGCCGTTCCCCGCGACCGCGGACGCAGGCCGCTGGCGTTCCTGGCGGGCGCGGCGGGGATCGCCGCCATCGTGCTCCTCGCCGCCTGGGCCGTGCGCGGCAACCGCGGCGGCGACCTGGAGCGCGCCGACCGTCTGGTGCGCGAGGGGAAGGTGGCCGCCGCCGCGCAGCTCCTGCGCGAGTACGCCAATGCCCGCCCGGAGGACCCGGAGGGGCGCCTTCGCCTGGCCGCCCTCTACCGCGAGGCCGGCCGCCGGCAGGACGCGCTCAAGGAGGTCCGCGCCGGCCTGATCTCGCGCGGCGAGGACGCGGGGCTCAACTCGGAACTCGGCCACCTCCTGCTCGACTCCGGCCGCCCCGCCGAGGCGGTGCGCGCCTTCCGCCGCGCCCTGGACGCCGACGCGGAGAACGAGCGCGCGTGGGTCGGCCTCCTGCGCGCCATGCGCGAGGCGGGGATGGGTCCGCAGGCGGAGCAGGCGCGCGAGCGTGCGCCGCTGGCGGTGCGCGAGCTGGTGCCGCGCTCGCTCCCCGACATCCCGGCCGCGCCCGCCCCGACGCCGCAGGGCCAGCTTCCCGCGGCCCCCTGACCGGGGCCGCTTCTCTTTCCGGGGCACCGTCTACGATGGACGCACTCGACCGCCTGTACCGGCGGGTCGCCGACGTTCTCCTCCGCCAGCCGGACGCACAGGTCACGGTGGGGGACGTGTACCAGAACCTCGTGCCGTACCGCCTGGTGCGGAGCGAGCTCGGCTTCAGCGAGCTGGCGGAGTACGAGCACGCCCTGCTGCGCCTGCTGGCCGGCGAACGCGACTACGTGATCGTGGAGCGCCCGGAGGTGCAGGAGGAGCTGCAGCGGGAGCTGCGCGCCACCAACCCGATCCTGGGGATCTACCGCGACTACGCCGGCGTGGGGGTGTACCTTAACCCCTTCGCCCCCGAAGTCACCGTGGCCGCGGCGGCCGCTCCGCCCATGCCCCTGCCGCGCCCCGTCGCCGCCGAGACCGGGGCCGCGCCCGCCGCGGAGGTGACGGCGCCGAAGCGGGCGGCGGCGTGCCCCGGGTGCCGCACCCCGCTCCCCGGCGACCGTCCGGTGCGCTTCTGCCCATCGTGCGGCAAGTGCCTGGTGCCGGTGCCGTGCGCCGAGTGCAGCTCCATGATCGAGCCGGAGTGGAGGTTCTGCGCGACGTGCGGGTGGCCGCGCGAGCCGGGGGCGCGCGCCGTGCCGCCGTCACCGGAACAACGCTTGCGATGACGCGCCTCCCGCGACGCGCTCCCGGCGGGCGCGTCCCGTTTTTCCTGCGACCGGCGGACATGAGCTGATGCGGCGACGGACCTGGTGGGTGGCGGCGGTGCTGGCGGTGGTGGCGTGCGATCGCGGCGGCGGGGCGGCGCGCGTGGGTGGCGGCGGCAACTCCGCGCCCGCCTCCGCGGCCCAGACCGCCCGTCCGGCCGCCGCGGCGCCGGTGGGGGTGCTTCCGCCCGGCGTGACGCGCGAGGTGGGAGAGCAGGGACGCGAGCTGTACCTCAAGGCGTGCGTGATGTGCCACGGCGAGAACGGCGGCGGCACCGCGCTGGGCCCCTCGCTCACGGACCGCACCTGGCTGGAGGGGAATGGCTCCTTCGACGAGATCATCGCCGTCACGCGCGACGGCGTCGAGACCCCGAAGGAGTTCCCCGTCCCCATGCCTCCGCGCGGCGACGGCAGCTTCACCGACGAGCAGATCCGCGCGGTGGCCGCCTACACGTCTTCCATCGCCAACGCGCGCTAAAACCCCTCGCCTCACAAGAGTGTCGCGCCCCGCTCCTCAGTCTGGAGCGGGGCGCGTGCTTTTGATACGGCCACACGCAGAGACGCGGAGGTGAGCGCCGCGAAGTTCTCCGCGCCTCCGCGTCTCCACGTGAGACTGCTGTCGGGATGCTTGACGCCCGGACCGGCGTTCGGGTACGTTGGCGCCCTTCGTTGCGGCACCTTCCCATCGAGAACAAGGCGAGAGATCATGGCCCGCGTTGCGGTGCTCCCTGGCGACGGCGTTGGCAAGGAGGTCACCCGCGAGGCCGCGCGCGTGCTGCGCGCCGTGCGGCCGGAGCTGGAGCTGGTGGAGTGGCCGCACGGCGCCCACCGCTTCCTGGAGTCCGGCGAGACGATCACCGACGCCGAGCTCGGCGAGCTGTCCTCCAGCTACGACGCCATCCTCCTGGGAGCCCTCGGCGATCCGCGCGTGCCGGGGAACGAGCACGCGCGCCAGATCCTGCTGGGGATGCGCTTCAAGCTCGACCTGTTCATCAACTTCCGCCCCGTGCGCCTTCTCCACGAGCGCCTCTGCCCGCTCAAGGGGAAGACGGTGGAGGACCTCGACTTCGTCATCTTCCGCGAGAACACCGAAGGGGTGTACGTGGGAATGGGCGGCACCTTCAAGCAGGGGACGCCGGACGAGGTCGCCGTTCAGGAGGACATGAACACGCGCAAGGGCGTGGAGCGGATCATCCGCGCCGCCTTCGACTACGCGCGCGCCCACGGCCACTCCCGCGTCACCCTCTCGGACAAGGCGAATGCGATGGAGTTCGCGGGCGGCCTCTGGCGCCGCGTCTTCGCCGAGGTCGCCAGGGAGTACCCGGAGATCGAGCGCGAGGCGCTGTACGTGGACATGCTGGCGATGGACCTCGTGCGCCGCCCCGAGCGCTACCAGGTGATCGTCACCGGCAACCTGTTCGGCGACATCCTGAGCGACCTGGGCGCCGCGCTGGTGGGCGGGCTGGGGCTGACCGCGTCGGGCAACATCCACCCGGGCCGCGTCTCGCTGTTCGAGCCGGTGCACGGCTCCGCGCCGGACATAGCGGGGCAGGACACGGCCAACCCCCTGGCCGCGATCCTCACCGCCGCCCTCATGCTCCGCCACCTGGGCGACGACGACTCCGCAGCGCGCATCGAGGCCGCCGTCCAGGCCGCCGTCCTCGCCGGCGAGACGACCTCGGACCTGGGCGGGACGCTGGGGACGGTGGCCGCGGGCGAGGCGGTGCTGCGACGGCTGGGGTAGGCCGCGGGCCCTCTCCCCGCCCGTTCCTCGCTGCCCCGCCCCGACGGCTGGGCGAGTGCGCGTAGATCTATGCGTGGAGCACGGATCCCGTAGGTGCGCGATTCATCGTGCCCGTGTCACGGGCGTGCACCGGCCCCGATGCCCAGCCGCCGCAACCCCCACGGATTACCACAGCCGCAGCTTGTCCAGATCCGCGCGGAGCTTCAGCAGGGCCTGGTCTTTTTGCTTCGCCTCCAACATCACGTCGTAGGGGAGGGGGCCCGTTTCGCGGAGGAACCAGGCGAACTCCCAGGGATTCACGAAGTCGGCGTGCTGCGAGAGGAGGGGCGGGACGGCGACCTCCTTTTTGCCGCGCACGATGGTGCGCAGGTCCATCTTCGGGGAGGAGAAGTGCACCTTGGGCTGGATCCCGCGCCAGGTGCCGAGCGCCTTGCGAGCCGCTTCGCCCACGCTGAGCCCGCCGGGGTTCAAGTTGTGGTGCTGGTGGTCGAATACGACCGGGACGCCGGTGGCCTCGTGGGCGCGCAGGCAGTCGGCCATGGAGTAGACGGTCTCGTCGTTTTCGATCACCAGGCGGCGGCGGGCGGACTCGGAGAGGCGGGCGAAGTTGTCCACGAAGCGCGCGACCGCCGAGCTCTTGTCGCCGTACGCGCCGCCCAGGTGCAGCACGACGACGGCCTCGGGGCCCTGCTCCATCGCGTCGAGGAGCTCGGCCTGGGCGTTGACGTCGGCGATGCCCTTGGCATTGATCGCGGGGTCCTGCGCGGAGAGGAGGACGTACTGCGACGGGTGCAGCGAGAGGCGGATCCCGAAGTCGCGTGCGCGGCGCCCCAGCTCCGCCAGCTCGCGGGCGCACTCGCGCACCTGCGCGTGGAACTGCGGCATGTCCGGGTGCGTGGAGTACGGGACGAAGTCGGAGGAGATCCGGTACATGCGGATGTCCATCTCGTCCAGGTAGTCCAGGATCGGGTGGAGGTAGTCGATGGAGACGCGCACGTGCGGGTTGGACTGCCACTTCCGCGCATCGTTGCTCTTGAGCCCCTCGCGCCCCACCACCTTCACCGCGAACCCCAGCCGCCGCGGCCATTCCCGCTTCGCCATCCGCCGTCGCCCCGGTGTGAATGTGCCGCGGGGCGGGCGCCGGTCCGGCGCCCGCCCCGCGCGGTAGGGTCAAGAAGTTTGCCGCTGGAAGGAAGTGCCCAGTGCCCAGTGCCGAGTGCCGAGTGCTCAGTGAACACCGCACTCACGCACTCACGCACTTCCCCACCGATCTCTCCCCCGCGCCGATCCTCCGCCTACGGCCGCTGCACCAGCACCCAGACCGATTCCGTGCTCACGCTGTAGAACATCGAGATCACCACGTCCTTCTGCCGGCCGTCCTTGAAGCGGAACTTGTAGTTGAAGGCCGTGTTGAGGCTCTTCGCGGCCACACCTTCCAGGAAGCGGCCGTGGAACTCCTGCACCTTTGTGCACGGCGCCACCTCGTCGAAGAAGTTCTTTCCGATCGCCTCTTCCTTGAGCATGCGCGCCAGGTCCGACTCCGTCTGATTGAACTTCAGCACCACGCCGTCGCGGCTGAGCTGGATCATCCCCACCGGGAGGGTGTCGAGCTCGCTCTCGGAGAGGATGTCGGCCTGCTCCAGCAGACCCGGGGGGGACTGAACGGTGGAAAGCATAAGCGGGCTCCTGTAAATAGTGGGCGTGGCGCGCGCGGGGCACGGTCCGGGCACAATGTACGTGCTTGTCTCAGGTTTGTCGATAGTTGGGGAGGTGTGTAACAGAAGGGCGGTACCGGGGGGCGCGTGGAACGGCTGTTGCGATGGGATCGGCCTCCCCGGTGAGCGGGGAGGGGTCTTCCCCTCTGAGGATCGAGCCGGCGCGGCGCGGTCACCGGGAGCCGGCGTAACCGCAAGGAGACTTCCCATGGCGAGCGAAATGGATCGGGTGGTACCGCTGGGGCAGCTGGACGACTTCAAGGTGGCCGACGGCGATCCGGACGTGCGCGGCTGGCAGGTGGTGGCCTCCGACGGGCAGACGATCGGCGAGGTGGACGAGCTGCTGATCGACACCAACGCCATGAAGGTGCGCTACCTGGACGTCGAGGTGGAGAACGGCCTGATGGCCGAGCCCGACCGCCACGTCCTCGTCCCCATCGGCTACGCGCGCCTGGACCGCAGCGCCGACCGCGTGATGGTGGACAACATCGCCTCCACGGATCTTCGCACCATGCCCGCCTACGACCAGTCGCCGGTGACGCGCGACTATGAGACGAGCGTGCGCAACAGCTTCCCCGGCGGCACGGCGGCTACCGAGATCGAGAGCGGCGCCGGGATGGCCGCGGCCGGCTCGCACGACACCGACTTCTACACGCACGACTCGTTCGACGACAACCGCTTCTACGGGCGCGGGATCGAGACGGGGGCCGGCGAGCAGCGGATGACGCTCTCCGAGGAGGAGCTGGACGTCGGCACGCGGCAGGTGCGGGCGGGCGAGGTGGAGATCGACAAGCACGTCGAGACCCGCCACGTGTCCGAGAACGTGCCGGTGATGCACGAGGAGGCGGTCGTGGAGCGCCGCCCGATCACCGACCCCATGTCGGCGCGAGGCGCCACCATCGGTGAGGACGAGACGATCCGCGTCCCGCTCACGCAGGAAGAGGTGGTCGCCGAGACGCGCACCGTCGCAAGGGAGGAGCTGGTGGTGCGCACCAACCAGGTGACCGAGACCGACACCGTCGAGGCCGACCTGCGCCGCGAGCGCGCCGATGTGCACCGCGAGGGCGAGACCCACGGCGCCGGCTACAGCGCCGGCTCCCCGGGCCTCGGCGGGACGGCCGGGAGCGGCCTGACCGACAATCCGGGGATCGGGAACGGGAACGATAGCACGGGGCTGAACAACAGCTCCACCGACCCGCTCCGGCGCGACAACACCGGCGGCAACCTGTAGCCACCGGCGCCACCGGATGAACGGAGGGGCGCTTCCGCAGCCGCGGGGGTGCCCCTCGTTTACTCTGCTGGGGGCCGTGCCGGGGCACGGGTCGGGTCACCGGGTCCGGATCACCGGGGGCTGAAGCCCCGGCTGGAACTACGGGAAGACCACTGAAGTGCTCTCGCGAGCCGCGACCAGACCGCGAAGGCGGACTTTGTGCTGTTGTTGCAGCGAGCTCACTCGCCACCGGGGCACTGCAATGAACGATTCGGGCGCGGTACGGGGGCCGTGGATCCTGGCGCTGGACGCCGGGAGCTCGTCCGTGCGCGCCGAGTTGTTCGACACGGCGGGGGCGGAGCCGACGGGGTTCGGGGCCGCGAGGGCCGAGTATTCGTGGCGCACCGAGGAGGGCGCTATGGAGACCGACGCGGAGGCGCTCGTCGGGCGCTGCGTGGAGGTGATCGACGGGGCGGTGGTCGCGGCCCGACGCGCCGGGGCCGAGATCGGCGGAGTGGCGATGGCGACCTTCTGGCACGGTCTCGCGGGCGTAGGAAGCGACGGGCGCGCCGTGACGCCGCTCTTCGGGTGGGGCGACGCCCGGGCGGCCGACGCGGCGCGCGAGCTCGCCGGGCGGATGGACGCGGCGGAGTACCACCGGCGGACCGGGTGCTGGCTTCATGCCAGCTATCCCGCCGCGCGCCTCCTCTGGCTTCGCGCCGAGGCCGGCGATAGCTTGCCGCGCGCCGTCACCTGGCTCTCGGTGGGCGAGATGCTCCTCCTGCGCTTCTTCGGCGAGGCGCGCACGTCGCTCTCTATGGCGTCGGGGACCGGGCTGTTTGGCCTTCGCTCGTGCGCGTGGGACGAGGAGACGCTGGCCGCGGTCGGCGTGGAGACGAGCGCGCTGCCGGCGGTGTCGGACGAGCCGCTGCGCGGGCTCGGGTCGGAGTGGGCGGCGCGCTGGCCGGAGCTGGCGGAGGTCCCCTGGTTTCCCGCGCTGGGCGACGGCGGGTGCGCGAGCCTGGGGAGCGGCGCTTTCGGACCCGGCCGCGTCGGGCTGACCGTGGGGACGTCGGCGGCGCTGCGGGTGCTCCGTGTCGATCCCGATCCGCAGCCGCCGGTGTCGTTGTGGTGCTACCGGCTGGATGCGTTGCGCACGGTCTCAGGGCGGGCGCTGTCGAACGGGGGGAACGCGTTCGCGTGGCTGTCGCGGACGCTGGTGCTGCCGGCCGCCGAGGAGCTGGACGCGGCGCTGGACGAGCTTCCGCCGGACGGGCACGGGCTGACGGTGCGCCCGGGACTGGTGCCCGGACGGCCCCCCGCGATGGATCCCGACGAGCGGGCTGTGCTCCATGGTGTCTCGCTCGCCACGACGCCGCTGCACATTGCGCGGGCGTGGCTGGAAGCGGTCGCCTATCGCATCGCGGATGCGGCGGACGCGGTGGAGCGCGCGTACGGACCCGCCGCCGAGGTGGTCGCCAGCGGCGGCGCGTTGCATGCGTCGCCCGCGTGGACCCGCATCATGGCGGACGTGCTGGGACGCCCCGTGCGCCTGGCCGCGGTGGACGAGGAAACCGCGCGCGGCGCGGCGCTGATCGCGCTGGAGCGGCTGGGGCTGATCGACGATCTGGCGGCCGTGGCGCGGGTCGGCGGCGAGCTGTTCGAGCCGGACGAAGGGCGGCACGCGGTGTACGCGGCGGCGAGGGAACGGAGGTAGGGGACAGGGGAACGGGGACAGCAAGCGGCCTCGGTCCGCTGCTCCGTCACCCGCCCGGGGAAGGCCGCGATCCAATCACATTCGAACCAAAAGACGATGCCCTCTTCCGGCACCACGAGCGGGAGCGAACTGGACCAGCTCTGCATCAACACGATCCGCACCCTTTCCATGGACGCGGTGCAGGCGGCCAACTCGGGACACCCGGGGACGCCGATGGCGCTGGCTCCGCTGGCGTACGTGGTCTGGATGCGACACATGCGCCACAACCCGCTCGATCCCAAATGGTTCGGGCGCGACCGCTTCATCCTGTCCGCGGGTCACGCCTCGATGCTCCTGTACTCGATGCTCTACCTGACCGGGTATGGGCTGGAGCTGCAGGACCTCAAGGACTTCCGCCAGTGGGAGAGCCGCACCCCCGGGCACCCCGAGTACGGCCACACGCCCGGCGTGGAGACGACGACGGGGCCGCTGGGGCAGGGCATGGCCAACGGAGTGGGGATGGCGATGGCCGAGGCGCACCTGGCCGCCCTCTACAACCGCGAGGGGCACGAGATCATCGACCACCACGTCTACGCCATCTGCTCCGACGGCGACCTGATGGAGGGCGTCGCGGCCGAGGCGGTGTCGCTGGCCGGGCACCTGAAGCTGGGGAAGCTGATCTACTTCTGGGACGACAACAAGATCACCATCGAAGGCTCCACCGATCTCGCCTTCACCGAGGACGTGGAGGGGCGCTTCGCCGCGTGCGGTTGGCACACGCAACGGGTGGAGGACGTCAACGATCTGGAGGCGCTCGATGCGGCGATCCAGGCGGCCAAGGGGGACCCGCGCCCGTCGTTCATCGCCGTGCGCACGGTGATCGGCTACGGATCGCCCAAGAAGGCGGGCTCGGAGAAGGCGCACGGCGAGCCGCTGGGGGCGGAGGAGATCGTCGCCACCAAGCGCAACCTCGGGTGGCCGTCCGAGGAGCCGTTCCACGTCCCCGAGGAGGCGCTGCGGCATATGGGCCAGGCGGCGGAGCGCGGCCCCGGCGTGCAGCGCGAGTGGGAGGAGCGGTTCGATGCGTACGCGGCGGCGCACCCGGAGCTGGCGCGCGGCCTCCACGGCGCGCTGGAGCACCGGCTCCCCGACGGGTGGGACGCGGAGATCCCCACCTGGGCGCCGGACGAGAAGCCGATCGCCACGCGCGCGGCGTCGGGAAAGGCGCTGAACGCGATCGCAAAGAACGTCCCCTGGCTGATGGGCGGGAGCGCGGACCTGGCGGGCTCCAACAACACCAACATCGACGGCGGCGGCGACTTCGAGGCGGGGAGCTACGCGGGGCGCATCCTGCACTTCGGGGTGCGCGAGCATGCGATGGGGTCGGTGATGAACGGGATGACGCTGCATGGCGGCGTCCGCGTCTTCGGCGGTACGTTCCTGATCTTCTCAGACTACATGCGCCCGCCGATCCGCCTGGCGGCGCTGATGGAGCAGCCGACGATCTACGTCTTCACGCACGACTCGGTGGGGCTGGGCGAGGACGGCCCCACGCACCAGCCGATCGAGCAGCTCGCGGCGCTGCGCTCCATCCCCGGCCTCGTCGACCTGCGGCCCTGCGACGCCAACGAGACGGCCGAGGCGTGGCGCTTCGCGATGGAGTTCACGGAGGGGCCGGTCTTCATGGCGCTGACCCGCCAGGCCCTTCCGCACCTCGACCGCACCCGCTTCGGCGCCGCATCCGGCCTGCGCCGCGGCGCCTACGTGCTCTCGGACGCGGAGGGCGGCGATCCGGAGGTGGTGCTGATGGCCACCGGCTCGGAGGTCGCGGTGACGCTGGAGGCGCAGGAGGCGCTGCGGGCCGAGGGGATCCGTGCGCGCGTGGTGAACATGCCGAGCTGGCAGCTCTTCGCCCGCCAGCCGCGCGAGTACCGCGAGTCGGTGCTGCCGCCAGCCATCACCGCGCGGGTGGCGGTGGAGGCGGGGAGCCCGATGGGCTGGCACCAATGGGTGGGGAGCGAGGGGCACATCGTGGGGATCACGCGCTTCGGCGCATCGGCGCCGGCCACGCGTGTCTTCGAGGAGCTGGGCTTCAGCGCCGGCAACATCGCCGCGCACGCCCGCGCCGCCCTCGGCCG
>JAUJMI010000398.1 GCA_030446945.1 Longimicrobium sp.
GCCGAAGATCCGCTGCCGCATGGGGACGGCGCCCGGCGCGCAACCCGCGCGGCAACGCAGGACTCGCGCCAGCACGGCAGGCTGGGTCTGTATACCCTCCGCGTCCCAAGGTGCCCGAACAAGAACATCAACTTCAACCACACGCCGGTGTACCATCCCGCAGCCGACAAGAGCACCCCGGTCGTGAGGCCGGTTCGGCACCCCCTCGCCGCGGTGCGCCGGTCCACGTGCGTTACGCGCAGCTGCTCCTACTCGCCGCTTCCCTCGCGACCGCTGCGTGTACGGACCACGTCCTGGACCTTGCACCCGGCGGGGAGCGCGGACCGGCGGTGCCGGATGGATCCGCCCGGGCATTCGTCTCCCCCCGTGGACGACGTGGTACTGAGCACCCGCCCTGGCCATCCCGGGCGTGGATGCGGTGCGGTTCGGCGCGACCCGGTGGACGGATCTACCGGCGGATTTCGGCGATGCGCAGTGGGTCGATCTGTGCACGATGCGTTAAGTGACCAGGACGATCAACTGCTTCGGGTCTAACGACTTCCCGTTCTATGGAGCGGAAGCGGTGCCGAGCAGGGCGAGCGTGCAACTGAACGTGAAGCTCTCACGATCAAAGCTCAGCCGGCGTAGATCCGGCGGTTGCGCGGGGACGGTTCCAGTTCTTTACCCGGGGAGATCTCGCTTTGACCTTGAAAGGGGCACGTCGATGGGGTGGATTGTAAGGGACGGAGCGAGAAGTCAGCAGAGGCCAGAGTAGCCGAAAGGGTGCCGAAGGCGCTTGTACCCATCCCCGCCGGTGAAGGGCCGAACGGAAGGGAGGACGAAACCGCGAACCTCAGAGGTGCATCGTCTCAGATGCCTGCTCGGTAGGGCTCGCGCAGGAGGGTAGGTGTGGAAGCCCCGAGAATGCCGCGCAGCGAGGAAGCACCCATGGCGGGGGAGCAGCTCTTCGTGCAGGACAGAGCACTACACACTCAGTTCCATCAACCTTCCGAACCGCCGTATACGGACCCGTACGTACGGTGGCGGAGAGGGGGTGCCGGGAAACCGGCACCGCTATCTCGATCTCGCTCGATGGCCTGGCATCAGGGGTCGAGGAGCCTGGTACTCGGAATCCGACGCCTTCTTGAGATCGCCCCATTGACATCCTGCGGCGGTACCCATAGACTTGTCGGGAATTAACCGGAGACCCTCGCCACCCGATCCTCATCGGCCCGCCTCCTTCGGGACGCCTGACTGCGAGACTTCGAGGTCCCCCACTTTGGGTTTGTCAGCCCATCCATGGTAGGCTGTGAACCATATCCAGTGGCACCCTCACACCACATCACGGAGTAATCCAATGTCCGCAGAGAACATCATCAGGGCCTGGAAGGATTCGGAGTTCCGCAACAGCCTCAGCGCCGGCGAGCGCGCGCTCATCCCGGCCAACCCGGCTGGCCTGATTGAGCTGACCGACGAGGCGCTGGACGAGCTGGTCGCCGGTGCCGCCGAGGCGGGCTCCTGCTGCTGGTCGAGCTGCAACACCAAGGAAGCAGAGACGACGACCGAGCCCTAAGCTCGACCGAGGGCGCGGCGGCGGTGCCATGGACGCTGCCGCCGTACCCTCTTTTCCGAACACGCGAACGCCACCGCGTCCAATCGGCGCAGGGCGGCAGCGTCCGGGGTGCACTCCCGCCACGTACCGGCGGGAGCGCTCCTCCGAAGATGCGCACCGAGCAGCTTCGAGCACCTCCACAGGGAGCCGCCGTGTACCGGAAGGCGGCAATGGTTGCTCGGGCTCGGGGCGCACTTTTTTGGTCGAATCTGTGTGAAGCCGCGCTTGCGCATAGCGTGGGGAACGCTCCCGCGCGCTTCGCGAAAGGGTCCGGCGGCGCTATCTTGATCTGCATACCACCGCGGCGGCAAGGATCCGGCAAGTCATGGGGTCAGACCTCACCCCCCCCAAATCCAGGAAAGCGGTCTTCCGGGCCGAAGCGGTCGAACAGTACGTTCGCACCCGCGAAGAAGTCATCCTCCCCCGCTTCGTCTCCAAGCGCACCATCGTCCTGCTCTGGGCCGGGCTCGCCGCAATCATCCTCGGCGCGGTGGCCCTGCTGACGGTGAACGTGCCCGTGTACATCTCCGGCACGGCCGCGCCCGCGCCGCGCGCGAGCACGCTGCAGGTTTACGTCCCGGCGGAGGCGCTGGCGCGGGTCAGGCCCGGCTACCCTGCCTACATCCACCGGGATGGCGGCGGGCGACGCTTCGCGGGGCGGGTGATCGCTGGCGCGGAGAGCCAGGCATCCTCCGGCGCCGGCGTCCGCCGGGCGGCGCCCTCCCGCGAGGGAGGGGAGCGCTCCACCGGGGTCGTGCTGGTTCGTCTCGCCGCGGGCGCGCCGGCCTGCCGTCCCCCGCGCTGCCGGGTCGACATCCGAATCGGTACGCCCACGGCCCTGGCGCTGTTCGGCCTGGTCGAGTTCGGCACAGCAGAATAGCGGACCCACCGATGGCAGCCGTCTTCCACAAGCTTTTCGCTCCCGCCAGGTCCATGGCCGCCGCCGCATTCGGCGGGCTGCGGCGCAAGCGCGTTCCGGTGGTCCTGCAGATGGACTCCCGGGAGTGCGCGGCAGCCTGTCTTACCATGGTGCTGGGCTACCACGGGAGGAAGGTGGAGATCGCGGAGTGCCGCCACCACTTCGGGAGCGGCCGCGACGGAGTCTCGGCGCGCGCCATGGTGGACGTGGCCCGCAGCTACGGCCTGCGGGTGCGGGTGTTCTCGGCGGAGCTGTCGTACTTCGAGCAGGTGCGCCTCCCGGCCATCGTCTACTGGAACTTCAACCACTTCGTGGTGGTGGAGCGGTGGTCGCCCGACCGCGTGGAGATCGTGGATCCCGCGCTGGGCCGTCGCACGCTGACGCGCGAGGAGTTCGGGAAGGGCTTCACCGGGGTGGCGATGACGCTGGAGCCCGGCGTCCACTTCGAGCGCCGGCAGGGCTCCTATGCACCGTGGAGCGCGCACGTCCGGCACCTCCTGGGTGGCGCCGGTCTTCCGTCGCTGCTCCTGCAGATCGCAGCCGCCTCGCTGGTGCTGCCGCTGCTGGGGCTCGCGCTGCCGCTGCTCACCAAGGTCATCGTCGACCACGTGCTGGCGCTTCAGCTCGCCAGCGTGATGACCATCATCGGAGTGGGCATCCTGGTGGTGACGCTGGCGCAGCTCCTGGCGGGGTACCTGCGCTCCGTGCTGCTGATCTACCTCCGGGGCCGTTTCGACGCGCAGCTCATGGTGGGGCTGTTCGAGCACCTGCTGCAGCTGCCGCTGCGCTACTTTCAGCAGCGCACGAGCGGCGACCTGCTGATGCGGCTGGGGAGCAGCGCCACCATCCGCGAGATGCTCACGAACCAGTCGCTCTCCCTGCTGGTAGACGGCACACTGGTGCTCGTCTACCTGGTGGTGCTGCTGGTGCAGGCGCCGGCCTTCGCGGCGGTCACGCTCGCAATAGGGCTGGTGCAGGTGGTGCTGCTCGTGGCGACCACGCGGCAGGTGCACGACCTCATGCAGCGCCACCTGATCGCCCAGGCGGCCACGCAGAGCTTCGGCATCCAGATCCTGGAGGGGATCGCCACGCTGAAGGCATCCGGCTCCGAGGGAGTGGTGCTGGATCACTGGTCAAACCTGTTCTTCCGGGAGCTCAACATCTCCCTGAAGCGCAACCACCTGGCCTCGCTGGTGAACA
>JAUJMI010000399.1 GCA_030446945.1 Longimicrobium sp.
GCCCAGGTTGCCGCGCGCCATCGCCAGGTTGGCCGTGCCCAGCGAGGCGCGCAGCTCCGCGTTCCCCGCGCTACACGGGTACTTCGATCGGAGTCGAGCTACCCGGGTCAAGCGACCCGGGTCATTCGACCGATTCGGGCGGGGGCGGTGCGGCGTACTCTTCCGTCACCTCGGCGGGCAGGGTGCCCGGTGAGCGCTGAAACACGCAAACGGAAGGGACCCCATGCGAAACGCTTCCTGGACCACCCTGGCCTCCGCGGCGCTCCTTCTCTCCGCCGCCGCCTGCACCACGCAGGGCGACGCCCGCGAGAACGCGGCGGCCGCCCGCACCACCGCCAACGTGGTGACGATCACCGCGTCCGACTTCTCCTTCCAGGCGCCGGCCAGCATCCCCGCCGGCCTCACCACCATCAAGCTCGTCAACCGCGGCCCCGAGCTCCACCATGTGCAGCTCGTCAAGATCGCCGAGGGGCACACGGTGCAGGAGCTGCTCGCGGGGATGAAGCACGACGGGCCGCCGCCGGCGTGGGTGACCTTTGTGGGCGGGCCCAACACCCCGGTGCCGGGCGGCCGGGCGCAGGCGACGCTGGACCTCGCCCCCGGCAACTACGCCATCGTCTGCTTCATCCCGTCGAGCGACGGCGTGATGCACCTGGCCAAGGGGATGGTGAAGCCGCTCACGGTGACTCCCGCCGCGTCGCAAGCGCGGGCAGCTGCGCCGGACGCGCGGATCACGCTGCGTGACTACTCGTACGAGATCACGCCGGAGATCACCGCGGGCAAGCGCACCATCCGCGTGGGCAACGCCGCCGCGCAGCCGCACGAGCTGATCCTGGTGCGCCTGGCGTCCGGGAAGAGCGCGGTCGACATGCTGGCGTGGATCGAGAAGATGCAGGGGCCCCCTCCGGGAGCGCCGGTCGGCGGCACCACCTTCCTCAGCCAGGGCACCTCCAACGACGTGACCGTCGATTTCGAGCCGGGCGAGTACGCGCTCCTCTGCATGGTCCCCGACGCGGGCGACGGCAAGCCGCACGTGGCGCACGGGATGGTCCGGCAGATCACCGTTCGCTGAGCGGCATCTGACTACGGGGGCGGCCACGGATGGCCGCCCCGACACACACTACACGGGATCGGGAGACGGGACGATGCACAAGCACGGCGCTGAGCGGAACGAGGTGAGCTTCGGGGTGAGGGCGATTCTGGCGATCTTCGCCGCGGCGGGCTTCTGCCTCTACCTGGCGGCGATGGTGGTGATCGCGCTCCCGATGCTCCTGGTGGCGATCCTCCGCGCCGTGGCCAGCGCGAGCCAGCCGGCGGCCGTCGCGCCGATCTCGCCCACGCCGACTCCGGTTGTGCGGCTGCACCCGGCCGTCATTCGGCAGCGCGAGCACGCCGAAGCGGCGTAAGCAACGGCATCACACGGAGTGCAGGGAGGGAAAGGCGAGGGCACAGAGAGAACTTCTCTCCGTGCCCTCGGTGTCTTTGTGTGTTATACCAGTCATCGGGAGTGTATGTGCAAAGCCCGCGACGGAAGTCTCACGCAGAGGCGCAGAGACGCAGGAGAGGTGAACAACGCGAGAGAAAAGCGTCATGCAGAGACATAAGGGAAGGCGAGGCACAGAGAACCCCCTTGGTCGTTCTTCCAGTCCCCTCTGTGGCCTCGGTGTGAAGCCCATCTGTTCTCATTTCTTTCTCTCCTGCGTCTCTGCGCCTCTGCGTGAGGCCTGCCGTTTGAGAACGTGGATCGCGACTACCGCCGAGGGTCGGTGCAGGCGAGCATCCAGGGTCGGTCGGAAACCCGGGTGAGGACGACCGTGGCGGCGCGGGCACCGGTGAGCTTCAGCTTGCGCTGGATCTCGTCCACGTCCACCGCCGAGCCGCGCTTGCGGATGTCGACCACGCCGATTCCGGCCTCGCGAAGCACCTGCCGGAGCTGCTTCAGGTTCCAGGGCAGCGACGCCTCCACCCTCAGCGTGCGCCCGAACGGGGTGCGCACATCCTGGTCGCCGGAGAGGAAGGCGATCTGCTCGTCGATCTTCCAGCAATCCAGGGAGCGCGCCAGCTCCTCCACGGTGCCGGAGCGGGTCACCGCCGGGTCGGGGTCGATCAGGTACTCGCCCGGCATGCGCACCTCGACGGCAGGGCCCTCCTTCGGCACCAGGGTGTCGCCCGACGGGAGGAGGGTGGCGCGGCGCGGCACCGTCGCCAGGGCGGGCGACCAGAGCACCGACTCCTTGAGCTCGCCCCCCTCGGATACGAACTCCACCTCCCAACCCTTCGGCGCCAGCTCCAGCGGGAGCCCGGGGGCGGCCTTGATGCCCAGCGCCGTGCCGCGGGCGGCGAGGTCGAAGCACCACTCCAGCGAGGGCTCCCCGCTCCCCGTCTGGAAGCGGCGGCCGCCGGCGCGGCGCGCGGGGTCCACGAAGGCGGCGGGGATGCCGTCCAGCGAGAGGTCGCGCACGTCGGCGCAGACGCACTCCACCGCCGCGCCCACAGCGTTCGCCTCCGCATTGATGCAGGCGAGGCGGCTGTGCACCGGGTCCAGGTCCGCGGCGAGCACGGAGCGGCCCTCCGCCAGCGCGATCAGGTCGCCGCCGATGCCGCTGCACAGGTCCGCCATGCGGTCGAAGCCGGCGTAGCGGCGGGCGTGGTTGCGGGCCATCCGCTCGGTGGAGGCCTGCTCCAGCGCGGGCGCGGTGAAGTACATCCGGTCCGCGTAGGTGAACTTCGCCCGCGCGCGCGCGCGAAGCTTGGCCTGCCCCACCGCGACGGGGACGAGCTCCGGCGGATACTTCTCGCGCAGCCGGGTGATCAGGCGGATCTCGTTGGCGGCGGTCAGCGGCTCCGCGGCAAGCTCCGCCATGAGCTCCTGCCCGCCCGGCGCCATCAGCGCATCGATCCACCAGGTTGGGTCGTCCATCGGCGATGCCTCCATGTGCGGGGAGGCGCTCACCCCCGGCTCGTTGCACTCGCCTGCCGGGTGTGATGCCCCGCCGTTCACGCGGGCACGTCGCCGATCTGGCGGAGGGTGAGGACGGCGGCGAGGCGCTGGCCGCCGAGGTCGAGGACGGGGCGCGCGCTCCCCATCACGCGCAGCTCGGTGCCGTCCGGGCGGCGGATGCGCCAGCGGGCGCCCGCCACCAACTCGTCGCGCAGGACGGCGCGGGCCAGTGGCAGCTCCTCGTGCGGGTACGGCTCGCCCTCGTCGGTGAAGAGGTGGTACGCCTCCGTGTACTCCTCCGGAGCCACGCCCAGCAGCCCAACACCGTGTAGCTCCTCGGCCACGTCGTTCACAAAGGTGATGCGGCCCTCGCGGTCCGTCACGATCACCCCCTCCGCGAGCTGCGACAGCACGGCCTCCTGCTCGGCCGCGCGCTGCTCCAGACGCGTGCGCTCCAGCACCAGGTCGCTGACCTCCACGCTCACGCTGAGCACTCCGTTCACCTGGCCGCCCACGTCGAAGAGGGGCTGGTAGGTGAGGTTGAAGAAGCCGTGGTACGACCCGCCGTCGCCGTAGCGGTCGTACGTGATGGGGACCTCGCTGCCGTGGAACGGCTCGGCCGAGCTGTAGACCCCATCCAGCATCTCGAACAGCCCCTGCCCCTCTAGCTCCGGGAGGACGGAGCGCACCGTGCGCCCCTCCAGCTCGCGCCCGCCCAGAAGCTGCCGGGCGAACTGGTTCACGATCTCGAAGCGGTGGTCG
>JAUJMI010000400.1 GCA_030446945.1 Longimicrobium sp.
GGCCGCCCCCGCACTGGCTGCCGCCGCGGCTGCGCGCGGCGGGGCCGCGCCCGATCACCCACCCCGCCCACGCCACCACCTCCGTCCCCGTCGAGCGGGGCCCGCCGCGGCACGCCTTCGACCGGGCGAAGCTGCGCGGGGGCGAGGTACGCATCCGCCACGCGCGCGACGGCGAGACCATCACCACCCTGGACGGCACCGGCCGCGCGCTCGTCGCCAACGACCTGGTGATCGCGGACGCGGAGGGCGCGGTGGCCATCGCGGGGGTGATGGGCGGCGCCAACAGCGAGGTGGACGAGGGGACGACGGACATCTTCCTGGAGTGCGCCCTCTTCGAGCCGAAGACGGTCCGCCGCACTCGCAGCCGCCTGGTGCTCTCCACCGACGCGTCGCACCGGTTCGAGCGCGGCGTCGATCCGGAGGGGCAGCCGGTGGCGCTGGAGCGCGTCGTGGAGCTGATCGTGGCGGTCGCGGGCGGCACGCCGGCGGAGGCGTTCGACCTCGATCCGCGTCCGTGGGAGCGGCACGTGGTGGCACTGCGGCCGGAGCGGGTGAAGCGCGTCCTCGGCGCCGGCGTCACGCCCGCGGAGATCGAGACGCTGCTGGAGGAGATCGGCTTCGAAGTGGACCCCGACGTCTCGCCGATGCGCGTCGTCGTTCCGGGCTTCCGGGGTGACGTGGAGGAGGAGATCGACCTGATCGAGGAGATCGCGCGGCGCCGCGGCTACGACTCGTTCCCGGACGAGCTGGCGCCGTTCCGCCCCAGCAGCGTCCCCGAGGCGCCGGTCGTGGAGGTGGAGCGGCGGTTCGCGGAGCGGTTCGTGGGGTGGGGCTTCCTGGAGGCGCGCACCACCGGCTTCGTGCCGGAGAGCGTGGGCGAGGTGCGGGTGCTCAACCCGCTGTCCACCGAAGAAGGGTTCCTGCGCACCTCCCTCGTGCCCGGCCTGCTGCGGCGCGTGGAGCACAACTTCGCCCACGGCGTGCGCGACGTGCGGCTCTTTGAGATCGGCGCCGCGTTCCGCGCCGGGCCGGCCGGCGGGATGCCGCACGAGGAGCGGCGCGTGGCGGCGGCGTTCAGCGGCGCGCGCGCCCCGCGGCACTGGACCGGCGAGGCCGGGGCCTACGAGGCGTGGGACCTCAAGGGGATGCTGGAGGAGCTGGTCCGCGAGTACCCGGATGCGCGCGTGGACGTGCTGGGCGCGGGCTTCACCGTCGTGGGGCCGGACGGGAGCCTGGGCGTCGGGGGGGCGGGCGGGGGGGTCGATGCGCCGGCGTGGGCCGCGCCGGTGTGGACGCTGGAGCTGCGCCTTCCCGACGCGGCGATGGACCGGCGCGGGATCCGCTACGCGCCCCTCCCCACACAGCCGGCCTCCGAGCGCGACCTGGCGCTCCTGGTGCCGCACGCCGTCTCGGCCGAGCAGGTGGGCGCGACCATCGTGGACGCCGCGTCCCCGCTGCTGGAGGGGCTCGCGCCCTTCGACCTTTATTCAGGCAAGGGACTTCCGGACGGGACGCGCAGCGTGGCCTGGCGCCTCCGCTTCCGCGCCACGGACCGCACGCTGACCGACGCCGAGGTGGATGCCGAGGTGGAGCGGGTGCTGCGTGCCCTCGAGGAGCGCCATGGTGTCAGACGCCGCTGAAGCCGCCGATCCCGCCGCCGGATGGGAGAGGCTGGAGCGCGCCGCGCGCTCCGCCGCGTCCTCCGTCGCAGACTGGCGCAGCCGCGCCCGCGAGGCGGAGGCCGAGGTCGACCGCCTGCGCCGCGAGCTGGAGGCGGTGGGCGCCGCCACCCCCGCCGACGCGGCGGGCGAGCTGCGCCGGCTGCGGGCCGAGAACGCACTCCTCAGCAGCCGCACCGACGAGGCCCGCCAGCGCATACAGACGCTGCTGGCCCGCCTGGCCATGCTGGAGGCACGCCGATGAACCGCACCCGCCGCCCCGCCACGCGCCACTCGGTCACCGTGGAGATCGCGGGGGAAAAGCACGTCCTGCGCTCCGAGCTGCCGCCGGAGGACACGCGCGCGATCGCCGCGCACGTGGACACGACCTTGCGCGGCCTCCCCGGCTACCAGACGCTGGAGCCCTTTCGCGCCGCCACCCTTGCCGCGCTCTCCATCACCGACGAGCTCTTCCACGCCCGCGAGGAGCTGCGCCGCCTCCGCGAAGAGATCGCCCGGCGCACCGCCGAGCTCGCCTCGATACTGGAAGAGGCGGGCGAGGACGACGCGGCGAAGCGTCCCCGCACGGCTCCCCGGCGCGGGTGAGCGGGACTCATCCGTTTCCACGACGGGGTTGCGTTCGGCGCTCGCGCGCACCTAAGTTGAGATGCGGCTTCCCCGCCGCCGCGCTTGACAGGCGCGTACGGGACGGTGGCGGGTCGGTATCCAGTCTGCCACCGTACTTATTTGTGACAAGACGCGGGCCCCGGTCCGCCCTGAATACAATCACAATGGAAATCCTGCTGATCGCCGTGGCCCTCCTCGTGGGAGCGGCCGCCGGCTTCGTCGTGGGGAAGAACGTACTCGAAAGCCGCCTGCGCGCGAGCCGCGCCACCGCCCAGGACGAGGCGGAGCGCATCCGGGGCGCCGCCGTGCAGGAGGCGGAGTCGCTGCGCAAGGCCGAGGTGCTGAAGGGGCGCGAGGAGGCGCTCCGCGCCCGCGAGGAGTGGGAGCGCGAAGAGGCACGCCGCCGAGACGACGTCGAGCGGGTGGAGCGCCGCCTCCAGGAGCGCGAGGAGGCGCTCGACCGCAAGTTCCACCTCCTGGACGAGAAGGGGCAGGCGCAGGAGCAGCGCGCCGAGGCCGTGGTGCGGCGCGAGAAGCGGCTGGAGCAGGAGGAGAAGGAGCTGCAGGGCCGCGCCGCCGAGGTGCAGCACCGCCTGGAGTCGCTCGCCGGCCTCACGGCCGACGAGGCGCGCCGGCAGCTGATGCACGAGATGGAGGAGGAAGCCAAGGCCGCCGCCACCCACCGCATCCGCGAGATCAAGGAAGAGGCCCGCCGCAACGCGGAGCGCGAGGCGAAGGAGATCATCTCCCTCGCCATCCAGCGCATCGCCGCGGACCACACGGCCGAGACCACCGTCTCCGTCGTCGCACTCCCGTCGGACGAGATGAAGGGGCGGATCATCGGCCGCGAGGGGCGCAACATCCGCGCGTTCGAGCAGGCCACGGGGATCGACGTCATCATTGACGACACCCCCGAGGCGGTCGTGCTTTCCGGCTTCGATCCCATCCGCCGCGAGACGGCGCGCCTGGCGTTGGAGAAGCTGGTCTCCGACGGGCGCATCCACCCCGGGCGCATCGACGACGTGGTGGCGAAGTCGCGCAAGGAGGTGGAGAACGGAATGCGCGAGGCCGCCGAGGAGATCCTGTACGAACTGGGGATCCACGGCGTGCACCCCGAGGTGGTCAAGGTGCTGGGGCGTCTGAAGTTCCGCACCTCGTACGGGCAGAACCAGCTGCTGCACAGCAAGGAGGTGGCGATCCTGGCCGGCAACATGGCGGCCGAGATGGGCTTCGACGCCACGCTCGCCAAGCGGATGGGCCTCCTGCACGACGTGGGGAAGGGGATGACCCACGAGCACGAGGGGACGCACGTTGAGCTCGGCTGGAACCTGGCCAAGAAGTACAACGAGCCGCCGCAGGTGCTGAACGCCATCAAGGCGCACCACGACGAGGAGCCGCACCTCTATCCCGAG
>JAUJMI010000401.1 GCA_030446945.1 Longimicrobium sp.
CTCTCCTGTTATCGGGAGAGGGGGCAGCGAGGAACGAGCGGGGGTGAGGGCCCCCCGGCACACCGCGTGCACTCCCGCCGCCGCCCAGACGCCCAACCATCCCCCGCTTCCCGGAGCAAGGTGACGGACGACGCGATCCTGTTCGGCGGCACCGCGAACCCCGCGCTGGCCGAGGCCGTGGCCCGGGAGCTCGGGATTTCACTCGCGCCGTGCACGGTGGAGCGCTTTCCGGACGGCGAGCTGAGCGTGCGCCTGGGACGGTCGGTGCGCAGGCGCGAGGTGTTCGTGCTGCAGGCGACGGCGCCGCCCGTCAACGACCACCTGATGGAGCTCCTCTCCTTCGCGGACGCGTGCCGCCGCTCCGCCGCCGCGCGGGTGATCGCGGTGGTGCCGTACTTCGGGTATGCGCGGGCGGACAAACGCGAGGGTCGGCGCGAGCCCGTCACCGCCAGCCTGGTGGCGGCGCTGATGGAGACCGCGGGGATCAGCCACGTCCTCACGGTCGACATCCACTCGGCGCAGATGGAGGGGTTCTTTCGGATCCCGATGGACACGCTCTCGGCGGTCGGGCTGCTGTGCGGCGCGCTGCGCGGTCGGCTGCCGGAGGGGACGACGGTGGTATCGCCGGACGCGGGGCGGGTGAAGACCGCGTCCGAGTTCGCGGAGCGGCTAGGGCTGCCGCTCGCCGTACTCAACAAGCACCGTGAGAGCGGCACCCGCACGCGCGTCACCCACATCGTGGGCGACGTGCGCGGGCGCGCGTGCCTGATCGTCGACGACATGATCTCCACCGGCGGCACCATCGTGGAGAGCGCGGAGGCGCTGCGCGGCGCGGGGGCCAGTGGGCCGATCGTGGTGGCCGCCACGCACGGGCTGCTGATGGGCGACGCCTGCCGGCGCATGGCTGTGCACGGCGTGGAAGAGATCGTGCTCACCGACTCCGTTCCCGTGCGCGGCGCGGAGGGGCCGCGGGTGCGCACGGTGACGCTGGCGCCGCTCCTGGCCGAGGGGATCCGCCGCGCGGCGGGCGAGCCGGGCACATCCTGAGAGGAAGGGCCATGAGCAGCAACGACGTGCAGCGCATCGCAGACGCCGTCCGCCCGCAGGCTCAGCCGCTGGAGGGGCACGCGCACGACTACGACGCCCTCTTCGAGCAGATCGGCGACGCGCGCGTCGTGCTGCTGGGCGAGGCGACGCACGGCACGCACGAGTTCTACCGCGAGCGCGCCCGCATCACGCAGCGCCTGATCACGGAGAAGGGCTTCACCGTGGTCGCGGCGGAGGCGGACTGGCCGGACGCCTACCGCGTCAACCGCTGGATTCGCGGCGCCAGCGAGGACACCAGCGCCAACGCCGCGCTCGGCGGCTTCCAGCGATTCCCCACCTGGATGTGGCGCAACGCCGAGATCCTGTCGCTGGTGGACTGGCTGCGCGAGTACAATGACGAGCTGGGCGAACGGCGCCGGCGCGTGGGCTTCTACGGGCTGGACCTGTACTCGATGTACACCTCCATCTCCGAGGTCCTGCGCTACCTGGACGAGACCGATCCCGAGGCCGCCCAGCGCGCGCGCTACCGCTACGGCTGCTTCGAGCAGTTCGGCGAGGACCCGCAGGCGTACGGCTACACGGCGCAGATGCGGATCTCGCAGAGCTGCCAGGATCACGCCCTCCAGCAGCTCGTGGACATGCGCCGCCTGGGCTCCGCCACCGGGGTGGGCGTGCCGGAGGACGAGCTATTCTACGCCGAGCAGAACGCCCGCCTGGTCAAGAACGCGGAGGAGTACTACCGCTCCATGTTCTCGCGGCGAGACTCGTCGTGGAACCTGCGCGACTGCCACATGGCGGACACGCTGGACGCCCTCCTCGCGCACTTCGACCGGGCCGGCGATGGCCCTACCAAAGCGGTCGTCTGGGAGCACAACTCGCACATCGGCGACGCGCGCGCCACGCAGATGGGGGCCGAGGGGGAGTGGACCGTGGGCCAGCTCGTGCGCGAGCGGCATGGGGACGAGGCCTTCCTCCTGGGCTTCACCACGCACACCGGCACGGTGTCCGCCGCGTCGGACTGGGATGCGCCGGTGGAGCACAAGCGCGTCCGCCCCTCGCTGCCGGAGAGCTACGAGGCGGTCTTCCACGCAACGGGCATCCCAAGCTTCTACCTCCCGCTCCGCGACGGCGCCGCCCGCGATGCCCTCGCCGGGCCGCGGCTGGAGCGGGCGATCGGGGTGATCTACGCGCCGCACAGCGAGCGAGTCAGCCACTACTTCGAGGCTGTCCTCCCCGACCAGTTCGACGCCGTGGTGCACTGGGACGAAACGCGCGCCGTGGAGCCGCTCGACCCGCCCGCGGGGTGGCCGCGGCGCGAGACGGCACCCGACACCTACCCCTTCGGGCTCTAAGCGGCGCCTGGCCGTGCCCTCGTTGCGTGGCGCGGCCCCAGCACGCAACTTCACTCCGCTGCACGCGCGCCCACGCGGCGCGATCCCCACCCCCACTCCCGGAGAGGCAATGCGTTTTCCCCTCAGCGTGGCGTTCAAGAAGCTGGCGCTCGCGCCGCAGATCTTCGTGCACGACTCGGACGGCCAGCTCCAGCTCTACGTCCGGCAGAAGTTGATGAAGCTGAAGGAAGCGGTCAGCATCTTTGGCGACGAGGCGCAGCAGAACCTCCTCTACACCGTGCAGGCGGACCGGGTGATCGACATCCGCGCCCGCTACACCATGCGCGACGCGGGCGGCACCGAGATTGGCTACCTGCAGGGGAAGGGGATGCGCTCGCTGTGGAAGCTGCACTACGAGATCGGGCGCGACGGCCAGACCGTGTTCGATGTCCGCGAGGAGAACGCGTGGGTGAAAGTGATCGACGGGCTCGTGGGGGAGATCCCCGTCATCGGCCTCTTCACCGGCTACATCCTCAACCCCAAGTACAACGTCACCCGGCAGGACGGGACGCTGGCGCTGCGCCTGATCAAGCAGCCCGCGTTGTTCCAGGGGAAGTTCAGCATCGAAAAGGCGGCCGACCTCTCTCCCGAGGAGGAGGGAGTGGCGGTGCTCGGCCTGCTGATGATGCTCCTGCTGGAGCGCGCCCGCGGCTGACGCCAAACGGAACCCGCGGCGCCACTTCGTGGTACGGCGCCGGGGGTTTTCTATTTCACGCGCCTTGCGGGGAGCCGTGGTGAAGAAGCAGCTGTTGATCGCGATCCTCCTCCTCGCGTGCGCCGCGCGTCCGGCCGCGGCGCAGCTGTCGGCGTCGCACCGAGCGGCCATCGAAGAGCTGTTCGCCGCCCTGGGCGCCGAGCGCGAGATGACGGCGGGGGTTGAGGCCGAGATCCGCGCCGCCGCCGCGCGCAACCCGGCGATGGCGGAGTACCAGCCCCTGATGCTGGCCCACGCGCGCCGCTATCTGCGCTGGCCGGAGCTCAAGGAAGACTTCGTCCGCGTCTACGCGCGGACCTATACCGAGGCGGAGGCCCGCCAGCTCGCCGCCTTCTACCGCACACCGGTCGGCCAGAAGTCGCTCCGCGTGCAGAGCCAGCTGGTGGGCGAGGTGCGGCGGATCACGCAGGAGCGCCTGCGCCCGCACGCGCGGGAGCTGACGGACGCGATCGTGGCGCGGGCGCGGGCGAAGCGGCAGGCGCCGCCGAGGAGTCCGGAGTAGGGGAGTGCGGGGAAGGGGGGGACAGGGGATAG
>JAUJMI010000053.1 GCA_030446945.1 Longimicrobium sp.
CCCGCGCCCCCGCGCGTCCTCCAACCCACGACCTCTCAGGGCGACATCCGACCTGCCCCCGCCGGGCGCGGGCTGCATCACGCTGCAGCGACGGGTGCGGCATGGGAGGCACGGCTGACAAAAGGCGAACGGCCCGGGCGCGGTGCCCGGGCCTTCGCGTCGTACGCCGGGGTGCCCGGCCCGTGCGGGGTCCCGGCGCGATGGCCGGTACCCGCGGTACGGCTCAGTACGCGGTGAACAGCAGGTGGTTGTTCGCCGTCTTCGAGCTGGTCACGACGCCCTTGGTGGTGGCGGCGTAAAGCGCGTCGCGCACTTCCTGCGGCGTGGCGAGGGGGAAGCTCTGCAGGTAGAGCGCCGCCACGCCGGCCACGTGCGGCGTCGCCATCGACGTGCCGCTGATGGTGTTGGTCTCCGTGCTGCCGCCGCCGATCCAGGCCGAGGTGATCCCGGCTCCCGGGGCGAAGAAGTCCACGCAGGCCCCGTAGTTGGACCAGGAGGTCTTGGCATCCGTCTTGGTGGTCGCGCCGATGGTGATCGCCTCGGGGACGCGCGCCGGCGAGTACTTGCAGGCGTCCTGCGCGATCCCGGCGATGTTGCCGTTGCCGGCCGCCACGGCGGAGGAGACGCCGTCCGAGATCATGCGCTTCACCGCGTCGTCGACCGTCGTGCTGGCGCCGCCGCCCAGCGACATGTTGGAGGAAGCGGGCGTGCCGGCCGTGTGGTGCGAGACCACCCAGTCGATCCCCGCCACCACCCCGCTCCACGTGCCCGAGCCGGCGCAGTCCAGCACACGCACCGCCACCAGCGAGGTGCCCTTGGCCACGCCGTAGGTGGTGCCGCCCACCGTGCCCGCTACGTGCGTGCCGTGCCCGTTGCAGTCATTGCCGTTCTGCCCGTCGGTGAACGCGTCGAAGCCGAAGGTGGCGCGCCCGCCGAACTCGCTGTGCGCCATGTCGATCCCCGTGTCGATGATGTACGATGTGACGCCGGCGCCCGTGTTGGTGTAGGTGAAGGTGCCGTCGAGCCCCGAGCGCGCGTCGCTCCGGTCGAGCCCCCAGGTGGCGTTCGACTGGGTGGTGCTGGCCGTGGCGATGCCGTCCTGCTCGATGTACTTGACGTTCGGGTTGTGCTGAAGGGCGTTGAGCTGCCCCGCGTTCAGCGTGCCCGCGAAGCCGGTGAGCGCCGCGCTGTAGACGTAGCGCGGATTGACCCCGGCCACCGCGGCCACCGAGCGGGGGTCGGCCCCGTCGTTGAGCACCACCATGTAGGAGCCTTCAATGCCCTGGCCGGGGGCGGCCGAGAACACCGGCGCGTCGGACGGGCTGGCACCGGTCACCACGTCGGAGTTGTCCGAGCAGGCGGCGAGAGCGAGGAAGGGGAGGAGGGCCAAGCTGCGCTTCATAGGAACGACCTCATGCGGTAGGGATCTAGCGGCGGTGCACCAGGGCGGCACTCACTCGCACTGCACATCGATGGACGGACTCCCCATAAGGCATGTCCAGTGCCGCATATGTTTCCAGCCCAAGTGCTTGCACCGAGCGTACTTACGTTTTTTGGCGCCCATAAAGTGCTGCACCATTCTGGTGCGCTGCCGTCCCACCCTGCATCACCCGTGGCCCTCCATGGCTGATCCCGCGCCTCTCTCCACCTGCCCCCTGAAAACCGAAAGAGGCGCGGAGCCGCGCAGAGGGACGCGAGCCTCTCCGCGTCTCCGCGTGAGACCCGCCGCCGCTCAGGCCGCGCCCGCGCCGACCCGCTCCAGCAGCGGGGCCAGGTAGCGCCCGGTGACGCTCTCCGGCACGCGCGCCACCTCTTCCGGCGTCCCCATCGCCACCACCAGGCCGCCCTCCGGGCCGGCGCCTGGGCCCAGGTCGATCAGCCAGTCCGCGGTCTTGATGACGTCCAGGTTGTGCTCGATCAGCACCACCGTGTGGCCGGCGTCCACCAGGTCGTCCACCACGCGCAGCAGCTTGCGGATGTCGTCCATGTGCAGCCCGGTGGTGGGCTCGTCCAGCACGTACAGCTTCTTGCCGCCGCGCCGCGCCCCCAGCGCCAGCTCGCGCGCCACCTTGATCCGTTGCGCCTCGCCGCCCGAGAGCGTCGGCGCGGGCTGCCCCAGGCGCAGATAGCCGAGCCCCACCTGCTGCAGGTGCCAGAGCGCCTGCCCCAGCCGGTCCTCGTGGATGAAGAAGCGGATCGCCTGGTCGACGGTCATCTCCAGCACGTCGCGGACGTTGCGCCCCTTGAAGCGCACGTCCAGCACCTCCGGCTTGAAGCGCGCGCCGCCGCAGATCTCGCACGGCACGAAGACGTCGGCCATGAAGACCATCTCCACCTCCACCTGCCCCTCGCCCTTGCACGCCTCGCAGCGCCCTCCCGTGACGTTGAAGGAGAAGTGCCCCGGCGTAAGCCCGCGCTGCACCGCGTCCGGCAGGGAGGCGAAGATGCGCCTCACCTCGTCCCACGCCTTGATGTAGGTGACCGGATTGGAGCGGGGGGTGCGGCCGATGGGGCTCTGGTCGACCAGGACCACTTCGCGGATGCCGCCGGTGCCGCTCAGCCGGTCGTAGGCGCCCACCGCCTCGCCCATGTGGCGCTTGGCGCTCGTCTCGCCGCCGGAGAGCTCCCGCTCCAGCGCGCGGAAAAGTACGTCGTGGACGAGCGTGCTCTTCCCCGAGCCGGATACCCCGCTCACCACCGTCATGGCCCCCAGCGGGATCTCCACCGAAACGCCGCGCAGGTTGTGCTCGCTCGCGCCCTCGATGCGGATGCGCGGGCCGCGCGTGGGGCGGCGCCGCTCCGGGATGGCGATCTCCTCGCGGCCGCTGAGGTAGCGGCCCGTGAGGGTGTCGGCGCGCTCGATCTCCTCCAGCGTCCCCTGGAAGACGAGCTGGCCGCCCAGCTCGCCGCTCCCCGGCCCCAGCTCCACGATGTGGTCGGCCATGCGCATGGCCTCGGGGTCGTGCTCCACCACCAGCACCGTGTTGCCGCCCTCGCGCAGGCGCACCAGCAGCGCCAGCAGCCGGGCGTTGTCCGCCGGGTGCAGGCCGATGGTGGGCTCGTCCAGCACGTAGAGGGTGTCCACCAACCGGCTCCCCAGCGCGTTGGATAGGGAGATCCGCTGCGCCTCGCCGCCGGAAAGGGTGCGCGTCTGCCGCTCCAGCGTCAGGTAGCCGAGCCCCACGTCGTTCAGGAAGCCGATGCGTGACTCCAGCTCCTTGAGGATCGTCTCCGCGATCTCCCGCTCCTGTTCGGAGAGGAGGGCGGGGGGGCACTCCGCGCCGTCGCCGGACGGCACCGGGCCGCGCAGCGACGCCGCCCAGGGCCGGAGCTGCGCCAGCGGCAGCTCGGAGATCTCGGCGATGGTGCGCCCCGCCACACGGACGCGCAGCGCCTCGGGGCGCAGCTTGGCGCCGCCGCAGAGGGGGCAGGTGCGCGCGCTCTGATACTGGCGGATGAAGACGCGGATGTACGCCTTGTAGCGCTTCTCTTCCAGCTCTTCAAAAAAGTCGAAGACGCCCTGGAAGCCGCGCACCCCGTGCAGCACCTTGTGCCGGAATTCCGGCGGCAGCTCCTGCCACGGCGTCTCCACCGAGACGCCTTCCTTGCGCGCGAAGTCGGCCAGCTTCTTCCGCTTGGTCTCGTAGCGCGGCATCCGCCAGGGGTCCACGGCGCCCTCGGAGAGGGACCGTGCCGGGTTGCACACGATCAGCGACTCGTCCAGCCGCAGCACCGCGCCGAAGCCGGTGCACTCGGGGCAGCTCCCGTACGGGTTGTTGAAGGAGAAGAGCTGCGGCGTCGGGTTGGCGAACTCGATCTCCGGGTGCTCCGGGCAGCGGAAGCGGTCGGTGAAGCGGAGCGGCTTCATCCCCACCGGCACCACCACGGCCTCGCCCTCGCCCTCGGTGAAGGCGGTGCCCAGCGAGTCGGCCAGGCGGCCGGACTGCTCGGGATCCACCTTGACGCGGTCCACCACCACCAGCAGCTCGCCGGCCGCGGTGAGGTCGGTGCCCTCCGGGAGGTCGTCCAGGTGGATCTCCACGCCATTGGCCAGCACGCGCACGAAGCCCAGCGCGCGCAGGTTCTCCACTACCAGCGCGTGCGTCACGCGCGCGGAGAGCGGGAGGGGGAAGCACACCATGGCGCGCGCGCCGGCCGGCAGGCGCAGCACGGCGTCGGTGGCGCTCTGCACGCTGTCCGGCCGGATCTCGCGGCCGCAGGGGGACTCGGGGTGCCCGGGGCAGTAGGTGCGGCCGACGCGCGCCCACAGCAGCCGGAGGTAGTCGTATACCTCCGTGGCCGTGCCCACGGTGGAGCGGGAGGTCTTGGTGGGGTTGCGCTGCTCGATCGCCACCGCGGGCGAGATGCCGTCCACGCGGTCCACGTCCGGCTTCTCCATCCGGTCGAGGAACTGCTTGGCGTAGGTGGAAAGCGACTCCACGTAGCGCCGCTGCCCCTCGGCGTACACCGTGTCGAAGGCGAGCGACGACTTCCCCGATCCCGAGGGGCCCGTGACCACGATCACCGCGCGGCGCGGCAGATCCAGGTCCAGGTTCTTGAGGTTGTGCTGCCGGGCCCCGCGGATGATGATGCGATCTTTCATAGAACCGAAATCATGCCGAACCCCTGACGCCCCTGTAAAGCGCCGCCCCCGAGCGGTTGCGGGCTGCTGTGCAAGCTCCTGGCCCCGGCGGGCCCTCTCCCCGCTCGTTCCTCGCTGCCCCTCCCCCAAACTGCTGGGGAAGGGCGCACGCAGGCATCTCTGCGGCCTGCGCAAATCTGTAGGGCCGCAATTCGTCGCGCCCGTCCCGGCGCGCCGCACCGCCGGCCGCCCGTCGGCGCGAATCGGCGTAGGGGCGGACCTGCGTGTCCTCCCGGCTCGACCCACGCCTCACGCACCGCGACCCGCAAGGGCCGCCCCGCGTGGCCGCCCTGCCCGCCGCCGCTCCGCCGCCGGACCCAACGCACCGAACGCCCCCGGCAGCGGAACGGCAAGCGGGGACGGCACCCATCGGCCGTCCCCGCTCACACTCTCGCCGATCCGGATGACTCAGCCCGCCACCAGCTCCGGCCGCGGGAAGAGAACCTCGCCTGTGCCCACCTGCCATCCCCCCACCGCCAGCCCCTCCAGCTCGTGGAAGCAGGGGAGCGGGCGCGCGCTCCCCAGGCGGCTCCACAGCTCCTCCAACTTGGCGGGCAGCAAGGGCGACAGCAGCGCCGACGCCACCGCCAGCTCGCGCACCCGCGCGGCCAGCGACGCGTGGAGGTCTGCGCTGCCCTCCGGCTCCGTGGCCAGCTTCCCCGGCCCCACCGCCGGCACGCCCGCTTCCGCCGCGGACCCCGGACCGAGCGGGGCGGCCGCGCCCTCGTGCAGCAGCAGCGCGTCCATGGAGCGGCGGTACTCCGCGAGCGCCTCGGCGATGCGCGCTTCGATCTCCGGGTGCGCGGCGTCGGGCACCAGCCCGCCGCAGTACTTCTCCACCATCGAGATGGTGCGGCTCGCCAGGTTCCCCAGCCCGTTCGCCAGCTCCGAGGTGTAGCGCTCCGCGAAGCGCTCCCAGCTGAAGTTGCCGTCCGCGTCCCACGGAACCTCGCGCATCAGGAAGTAGCGGAAGGGGTCGGGGCCGAAGCGGTCGATCACCTCGCCCAGGTCCAGCCCCACCCCCGCCGACTTGCTGAAGCGCTCGCCGCCCAGCGTCACGAAGCCGTGCCCCCACACCCGCTCCGGCAGCGGGAGCCCGGCGCACTGGAGCATCGCCGGCCAGATGACGGCGTGCAGGCGCGTGATGTCCTTGCCCACCACGTGCAGCTGCGCCGGCCACCACGCCTCCCAGTCGCCTTCGGGGTAGCCGGTGTCGGTCAGGTAGTTGGGGAGCGCGTCGAACCACACCCACGTCCCCTGCTCCACGCCGTCGGAGGTGGGGCGGGGGAAGGGGATCGCCCACGACAGGCGCGCGCGGGTGACGGAGATGTCCTCCAGCCCGCCGTCGATCAGCGCCAGGATCTCGTTGCGGCGGCTCTCGGGCTGCAGGAAGCCGGGGTGCAGGTCGAGGTGGCGGCGCAGGAACTCCCCGTACGCGGAGAGCCGGAAGAACCAGTTGCGCTCCTCCGTCCACTGCAGCTCGCGCGTGGGGTGCAGGATGCAGCGGCCGTCCACGATCTCGTGGTCGCGCTTGAAGAGCTCGCACCCCACGCAGTAGTACCCCTCGTACGCCTTCTCGTAGAAGTCGCCGGGGTTGCGCTGCAGGCACCGCTCGACCAGCGCCCCCACGCCGCGCCTGTGGTGCGCGTCGGTCGTGCGCACCCAGCGCTCGTTGGAGATGCCCAGCCGCTCCCACATGGCGCGGAAGCGGCCGGAGAGCCGGTCCACCAGCGCCTGCGGATCGACCCCCTCGGCGGCGGCGGCCTGCGCCACCTTTTGGCCGTGCTCGTCCATCCCCATGCAGAAGCGCACCTCGTCGCCCATCAGGCGGCGGGAGCGCGCGATGACGTCGGCCCCGATCTTCTCGAACGCGTGCCCCAGGTGCGGGTCGCCGTTGGCGTAGTCGATCGCGGCGGTGATGTAGAACCGGCTCACTCGGGTCTCTGCTCCGGCGCCTTGCGTGGACGGCGCGGCGGGCGCTGCTGCTGCGCCGGGGCGGGAAGGGGGGCGGCGGGCTCTGCGGGCGCGGCGTCGCGCGTGTCGGCGGGCTGCACCACCGTCTCGGCCTTGAGCGTGTCCAGGTCCACCACGCGGCGCTGCCGGCTCTCGTCCTGAAGCGTCACCAGGTTGCGCCAGATGTCGATGGAGACCACCCGTTCCGTGCCGTTGACCGTGCGCAGCGTCTTCCCCTCGCGGGGGAAGCGCTTGCGGGCGGCCAGGTAGGCGTCGTGCTCGTACGTCAGGCAGCACATCAGCCGGCCGCAGGTGCCGGAGATCTGCTGCGGATTCAGCGACAGGCTCTGGTCCTTGGCGAGCTGCAGCGAGATCGGCTTGATCTCGCGCAGCCAGGTGGCGCAGCACAGCTCGCGGCCGCAGCGCCCCACGCCCCCCAGCTGCGCCGCCTCGTCGCGCACGCCGATCTGCTTCAGCTCGATGCGGGTGCGGAACGCGCGCGCCAGGTCGCGCACCAGCTGCCGGAAGTCCACCCGGCGCTCGGCGGTGAAGTACACGGTCAGCTTGTTCCGGTCCCACTGCCACGCGGCGTCGGAAACCTTCATGTGCAGCCCGTGCTGCTGCACCATCTCGCGCGTGGTGCGGCGGACGCGGTCCTCGTCGGCGCGCAGCTCGTACAGTTGCTGCACCTCGGCGGGGTCGGCGCGGCGCAGGACGACGGCGCTCGGCTCGGACGAGCACTTGGCGCGCGCGGCGCCGCCCAGCGAGCGGATGCGCCCCAGGTCGCGCCCGCGCTCCACCTCCACCAGCACCCAGTCGCCGGTGCGCAGGGAGGGGTCGGTGGCGGCGAAGAAGCCTTTCCGCATCCCCTTGAACGCCACTTCCACCAGGTGGGGGGTGTTTTCGGGAGACGGGAGGGGCTGGAATACCGGAAGCTCGAGACTCACCGGGGACTTCTCCAGATCTATGCGCACGCCGGCGGGGCCGGCGGAGCGGTTTCTTCCAGCGGCGGCGGGGTCAGCGGGCCTGGACGGTCCGCCACTCCCCCATCGCCATGTACTTCTTCCAGCGGGCGGCGCGCAGCGCGTCCACCGGCATCTCGCGCAGCTCGCCCAGGTGGCGGAGCAGCGCGTCCTTGAGCGAGTGGGCGGTCACCTCCCAGTCCGAGTGCGCCCCGCCGGTGGGCTCGGGGATCACCTCGTCGATGACGTTCAGCTCCTTCAGGTCGCCGGCCGTCACCCGCATGGCCACGGCGGCCTTTTCGCGCTCGGAGCCGCTCTTCCACAGGATGGCGGCGCACCCTTCTGGCGAGATCACCGAGTACACGCTGTTCTCCAGCATCAGCACCCGGTCCGCCACGCCGATGGCCAGCGCCCCGCCCGACCCGCCCTCGCCGATGACGACAGCGACGCTGGGCACCTTGAGCCCCGCCATCTCGCGCAGGTTGCGCGCGATGGCCTCCGCCTGCCCGCGCTCCTCGGCGCCGATCCCCGGGTACGCCCCCGGCGTGTCGATCAGCGTGACGAGGGGGCGGCGGAACTTCTCAGCTAATTTCATCAAACGTAACGCTTTACGGTAGCCCTCCGGGTGGGGCATGCCGAAGTTGCGCAGGAGGTTCTCCTTCATGTCGCGGCCTTTCTGCTGGCCGATGACCATGACGGGCTCCCCTTCGAGCCGGGCCCAGCCGCCCACCACCGATGCGTCGTCGCGGAACTGGCGGTCGCCGGCGAGCTCGATGAAGTCGCTGAACATGAGCTGGAGGTAGTCCAGCGTGTAGGGGCGCCGGGGGTGCCGCGCCACCTGCACCCGCTCGATGGGCGAGAGGTTGCGGAACGTGTCCGTCTTGAGGTCGTGGAGCTTGCGTTCCAGGGAGCGCAGCTCGCTTGTGACGTCCAGCCCGCGCTCCCGCGCCAGCGTGCGCAGGTGGCCGATCTGGTCTTCGACCTCGGCGATGGCGCGTTCGAAATCCAGGTGAGCTACTGTAGCCATCAACACTCAGGGATTAGGGATCAGGGACTAGGGATTGGGTGTTTTTGGGGAACGGGACGGCAACCCGGCGCGTCTGGGGGTTGCCGTTCCTATTCCCTATTCCCTATTCCCTCGCTTTTTCCACGGCTCGTCTCGCTGCGGCACCGGCGCCGGCGGCGGCGCGTCGCGCTGCAGGCGCACGCGGTCGTCGCCCAGGGTGGCGCGCAGGGCGGCGAGCAGCTCGTCGCGCGGGCTCACGCGCAGGGTGCGCGAGCGGAGGCGCGCGGCCTCCTCCTCCGCGCTCTTCCACAGCACCGTCACCGGGCCGGGGCCGGCGTGCTCGGCCAGGATGCGCTTCGCCTCCTCCATCGCGGCGGCGTCCGGGCCGTCGGCGCCCAGCTCGATGCAGACGCCCACCTCGCCGCTCTCGCGCACCCCGTCCAGCGCGATGGCGCCGTCCAGGAAGAGGGGCGGATCCTCGTCGTCGCGCTCGCGGTTGCTCACCGCGCCGCGGATTACGATCGCGGCGTCCTGCTGCAGCACGCTCTTGTATTTAGCCCACGACTCGCCGAACGCAAGGACCGTGGCGGTTCCGTGGAAGTCCTCCACCGTGATCCGCCCCCACTCCGAGCCGTCCTTTTTGCTGATCTGGCGGGCCGCCTCGGTCACCACGCACGCCAGCTCCACCTTCATGTCGCGCATGGACTTGAGGGAAGCCGTCGTGACCCCGCGGCTCTCGAACAGCGCCACGTCCTCACGGTAGCGGTTCAGCGGGTGGCCGGAGATGAAGAACCCGAGGATCTCCTTCTCCCGCGTGAGCCGCTCGCTCTCCGTCCACTTCTCCACCGCGGGGAGGACGGGAGCCTGCACCAGCGTCGCCGTCCCCCCCTCGCCGCCGCCCATCAGCACGTCGAAGAGGTTGTCCTGCGCGCTGTCGCGCTCCTTCTGGATCATCTGCGCGGTGGCGAAGGCCGAGTCGAGCCCCGCCAGGAGCTGCGCCCGCTCGCCCGCCGTGGCGAAGCCGTCCAGCGCTCCGGCGCAGATCAGCGCCTCCAGCACGCGCTTGTTGCACAGCCGCAGGTCGATGCGGCAGAGAAGGTCGAACATCGACCTGAACGGCCCCTCCGCCTCGCGCGCGGCGAGGATGGACCGCACCGCCCCCTCGCCCACGCCGCGGATGGCGC
This sequence comes from Longimicrobium sp., assembly GCA_030446945.1. Lineage (GTDB taxonomy): Bacteria > Gemmatimonadota > Gemmatimonadetes > Longimicrobiales > Longimicrobiaceae > Longimicrobium. Next base: position 9,748 of record JAUJMI010000053.1, read on the forward strand.
CCAGGCCGAAGCGGATGCGGCCGGTGCCCTCGCCCACCACGGTGAACTTCCAGTTGGACTCGTTCACGTGCGGCGGCAGCACCTCGATCCCCTCGCGGCCCACGCGCGGGATGTACTTCCCCATCTCGCGGCACTGCTGGATGTACGCCACCACGTCGTCGATTTTGTCCACCACCGACGACATCAGCGCCGCCATGAACTCCGCCGGATAGTGGCACTTGAGCCACGCGGTCTGGTAGGCGAGCAAACCGTATGCGGCAGAATGACTCTTGTTGAAGCCGTAACGCCCGAACGCCTCGATCTGGTCGGAGAGGTCCTGGATCTGCTGGCGCGGGTGGCCCTTCTCCACCGCCTTGTCCACGAACTTGCCGAGCTCCTTCGCGATCAGCTCGGCATCCTTTTTACCCACGGCCTTGCGCAGCACGTCGGCTTCGGCCAGGGAGAGGCCGCCCAGGATCTGGGCGATACGCATCACCTGCTCCTGGTACACGATCACGCCGTACGTGGGCTCCAGCACCTCCGCCAGCTCGGCGAAGGGGTACCTCACCTGCTCCTGCCCCAGCTTGCGGCGGATGTAGACCAGGTCCATCCCCATGTCCAGCGGCCCAGGGCGCACGAGGGCGTTGGCGGCGATCAGGTCGTCGAAGCGGTCCGCCTTCATGGCGCGGATCTTTTCCGTCGCCAGTGCGGATTCGAACTGGAAGACGCCCGCCGTGCCGCCGCGCGCCAGCATCTTGTACACCTCGGGGTCGTCCAGCTCGATGTCCTCGGCGCGCGCGTACTCCTTGCCGGTCGCGGGATGCTTCAGCGCCCCATGGCGGGTGCGGATCATCACCACGGCGTCGTGGATCACCGTAAGCGTCTTGAGCCCCAGGAAGTCCATCTTGAGCATGCCCGCCTTCTCCAGGCAGGTCATGTCGTACTGCGTTACGATGATGGACTCGCCGTTGCCCCCGCCCGACCCCTTGCTGCTCTGCGTGCAGATGGGGACGTACTCGTCCAGCGGCCCCGGCGCGATCACCACGCCGGCCGCGTGCACGCTGGAGTGGCGGGCGAGCCCCTCCAGCGTCATCGAGTGGTCCAGCAGGCCCCTGTAGCGCTCCTCCTTCTCGTACAGCTCCTTGACCTCGGGGATCTTTTCGACCGCCTCCTGCACCGTCAGCGAGTAGGCGGGCGAGTTGGGGATCAGCTTTGCGAGCCGGTCCGTCTCGGCGGGGAGGAAGCCCAGCGTGCGGCCGACGTCCTTGACCACGGCGCGGCTCTTCATCGTCCCGAAGGTGATGATCTGCCCCACCGCGTCGCGCCCGTACTTCTCGCGGACGTACTCGATCACCTCGCCGCGGCGCTCGAAGCAGAAGTCCACGTCGATGTCGGGCATCGACACGCGCTCGGGGTTCAGGAAGCGCTCGAACAGCAGGTCGAACCTGATGGGGCAGCAGTCGGTGATCCCCATGCAGTACGCCACGATGGACCCCGCCGCCGACCCGCGCCCCGGCCCCACGGGAATCCCCAGTTCGCGTGCCTTGCGGATGAAGTCGGCCGTGATCAGGAAGTACCCCGAGTAGCCGAGGCTGGTGATGACCCCGATCTCGTACTCCACCCGCTCCACGATCTCCTTCGGCAGCACGGCCCTGGGATCGGCGGCGCCCTCCGCTCCCCGTTCCCCGTTCCCCGTTCCCCCGTAGTGCCTCACCGCCCCGTCCCACACCCACGCCCGCAGCATCTCGTCCTCCGTCGCGAACCCCTCCTCCTGCACCGGGAACGCGGGGACGAAGTAGCCCTTGGGATAGCTCCAGTTGCACTCGTCCGCCACGCGCAGCGTGTTATCCAGGACGTCCGCACGCTCCGGGAAGCGCTCGCGCATCTCGTCCGCGTTCTTGAAGTACAGCTGGTCGTCGTACTTCATCCGGTTGGCGTCGTGGAAGTCCTTCCCCAGCCCGATGCAGAGGAGGACGTCATGCGCCTGGTGGTCGTTGGAGCGCAGGAAGTGCGCGTCGTTGGTGGCCACGACGGGCGCGCCCATCTCCTCCGCCAGCTTGAAGATGCGCCGGTTGAGCTCGTCCTGGCCACTGGAGTTGTGGGCCTGCACCTCCAGGTAGTAGCGGTCGCGGAAGACCTCCTGGTGCCACGCCACCGCCTCGCGCGCCTGCTCCCACCGGTCCTCCATGAGGTGCTGCGCGACCTCGCCCGCCAGGCAGGCGGAGGAGACGATGAGCCCCTCGGAGTACTGCGCCAGCACCTCGCGGTCGATGCGCGGCTTGCTGTAGAAGCCTTCCGTGTAGCCGATGGAGGTGAGCTTCGACAGGTTCTTGTACCCCTGCAGGTCGCGCGCGAGGAGCACCAGGTGGTAGTACCCCTTTTCGCCCTTGGCCTTGCCGCGCTCGTGACGCGAGCCGGGGGCGACGTACGCCTCCATCCCCACGATGGGCTTGATGCCGGCCTTCTTCGCCTGTTCCTGGAAGAGCCACGCGCCGAACATGCACCCGTGGTCGGTGAGCGCGAGCGCCGGCTGCTCGAACTCCTTGGCGCGCTTGATCAGGTCCCCCAGGCGGTTGGCGCCGTCGAGGAGCGAGTATTCGGAGTGGCAGTGGAGATGGACGAAGGACATCGGGAGAGGGCGGTCCCTTCTGCGGGTGAGTCTTGCCTATCTATCTGCGCCACAACGGCTTGCCTGGGCCTCCTGAGAGCACCCGTACACCGCCGGCCGCGTTGTGTGCTGGGCCATGAATATGCCCCCGGCGGCCGGATAAGGGAAGCGCGGAGAAGACGCCAGCGGGTGGGAGTGAGCGGGTGCGGTGATGTGCTACGCGGCCTCCACATAGATCAGGCCCCCGGCGAAGAGCGTCATCCACCAGCGGAACCGGAGGAGCGGCGTCCACTCGGCGGTTGCTGACCGCGCGCACGATGATGACCCCGGGCGAGAGGTCGCTCAGGTTCTGCGGGTGCGGAATCCCGCGATCCATCGATTTGTTCCCCGTTCGGGGCAGGGGGTGGGCAGACACGCAGGTGCACGCAGGTCTGCCCCTACGGGATTCGCGCGGGAAGCAGAGGTCGAGGTGGGGGA
>JAUJMI010000402.1 GCA_030446945.1 Longimicrobium sp.
CGCCCATGGTGTGCGGCGCGTTCTTGAGCGGGTTGTCGCGGCGGTCCGCGATGCCGAGCTCCACCGCGCGGATCTCCTCGCGTATCGAGATCATCGCCTCGCAGAAGCGGTCGATCTCGGCCAGCGACTCGCTCTCGGTGGGCTCGATCATCATCGTCCCCGCCACGGGGAAGGAGACGGTGGGGGCGTGGAAGCCGTAGTCCATCAGCCGCTTGGCCACGTCTTCCACCTCGATCCCCGCGCTCAGCTTGAGCTGGCGCAGGTCCACGATGCACTCGTGCGCCACCGTGCCGTTGGCGCCGCGGTAGAGCACCGGGTAGTGCTCCTCCAGCCGCCGGGCGATGTAGTTGGCGTTCAGGATCGCCACGCGGGTGGCCTGCGTGAGCCCCTCCGCGCCCATCAGGTTGATGTACATCCACGAGATGGGGAGGATGCTGGGGCTCCCCCACGGGCCGGCCGAGACCGCGCCGTGCTCGCGCCCGTCCACCGGGATCACCGGGTGGCCGGGGAGGAAGGGGGCCAGGTGCTCCGCCACGCAGATCGGCCCCATACCCGGGCCGCCGCCGCCGTGCGGGATGCAGAACGTCTTGTGCAGGTTCAGGTGGCACACGTCCGCCCCGAAGTCGCCCGGGCGGCAGAGGCCCACCTGCGCGTTCATGTTGGCGCCGTCCATGTACACCTGCCCGCCGTGCCCGTGCACGATGTCGCAGATCTCGCGGATCTCCACCTCGAACACGCCGTGCGTGGACGGATAGGTCACCATGAGGGCGGCCAGGTTGTCCGCGTACTGCTCGGCCTTGGCGCGCAGGTCGTCCACGTCCACGTTGCCGCGCGCGTCGGTGCCGGTCACCACCACCTTCATCCCGGCCATCACCGCGCTGGCGGGGTTGGTGCCGTGCGCCGAGCCGGGGATCAGGCACACGTTGCGGTGCGTGTCGCCGCGGGCCTCGTGGTACGCGCGGATGCAGAGGAGGCCGGCGTACTCTCCCTGGCTCCCCGCGTTGGGCTGCAGCGACACCGCCGCGAAGCCCGTGATCTCCGCCAGCTCCTCTTCCAGCTGCCGGAAGAGCTCGCGGTAGCCCGCCGTCTGCTCGCGCGGGGCGAAGGGGTGGATGCGGTTCACCTCCGGCCAGCTCACCGGGAACATCTCGGAGGTGGAGTTGAGCTTCATGGTGCACGACCCCAGGGGGATCATGGAGTGCGTCAGCGACAGGTCGCGCGACTCCAGCCGCCGGATGTAGCGCAGCATCTCCGTCTCGCTGCGGTAGCCGTTGAAGACGGGGTGCTCCAGGTATGGGCTGGTGCGCGCCAGCGGCATCGTCTCCTCCTGCAGCCCGTCCGCGATCTCGCGGGCGGTGAAGCCGACCGGCGAGCCGCGGTTGAGGGAGATGAGGATCGTCTCCAGCTCCTCCTCGCCCGTGGTCTCGTCCAGCGCGATGCAGAGGGAGGTCTCGCCAAAGGGGCGCAGGTTGATGCCGCGGTCGCGCGCCGCAGCCAGGATCGTCGGCTGGCGCGAGCCCACCTCCACGCGCACCGTGTCGAAGAAGTGCTCGTGCACCACCGTGTACCCCAGCCGCCGCGCGCCCTCGGCCACCACGCGGGCCAGCGAGTGCACGCGCCGGGCGATGGCGCGGATCCCGTCCGGGCCGTGGTAGACGGCGTACATCCCGGCCATCACCGCCAGCAGCACCTGCGCCGTGCAGATGTTGGAGGTGGCCTTCTCGCGGCGGATGTGCTGCTCGCGCGTCTGCAGCGCCATGCGCAGCGCCGGCTTCCCCTCCGCGTCGGTGGAAACGCCGATGATGCGGCCCGGGATCTGGCGCTTGAGCTCGTCGCGGCAGGCGAAGTACCCCGCGTGCGGCCCGCCGAAGCCCAGCGGCACGCCGAAGCGCTGCGTGGTCCCCACCACCATGTCCGCGCCCCACTCCCCCGGCGGGGTGAGCAGCGCCAGCGAAAGGAGGTCGGCGGAGACGATGACGGCCGCGCCCTCCTCGCGGGCGCGCTGCACGAAAGCGCCGTAGTCGATCACGGCGCCGTCGGTGGCCGGGTACTGGAGGAGGAAGCCGAAGACGCCCGTGTTGAAGTCGAACTTCTCCGGGTCGCCCACCAACACGTCGATGTCGCGGGCGGCGGCGCGGGTGCGCACCACGTCGACGGTCTGGGGATGGCAGTGCTCGGAGACGAAGAAGGTGTTCCGCTCCGCGCTGCCGCCCATCCCGTAGGCCATCGCCATCGCCTCGGCGGCGGCGGTGCCCTCGTCCAGCAGCGAGGCGTTGGCGACAGGGAGGCCGGTCAGGTCCACCACCATCGTCTGGAAGTTGAGGAGCGCCTCCAGCCGCCCCTGCGCGATCTCGGCCTGGTACGGCGTGTACTGCGTGTACCAACCGGGGTTCTCCAGGATGTTGCGCTGGATCACCGGCGGCACGATGCAGTCGTGGTACCCCATCCCCAGGAAGGAGCGGAACACCTTGTTCTTCCGCATCATCTCCCGCAGCTCGGAGAGGAGCTCGTACTCGCTGCGCTCCGGCCCCAGCTTCAGGGGGCGCTCCAGGCGGATGGACGACGGCACCGTGTCGTCGATCAGCGCGTCCAGCGACGGGTAGCCGAGCGTCTCCAGCATCTCCCGGATCTCGCCCTCGTCCGGGCCGATGTGGCGGCGGACAAAGGTGTCGGTGTGGGCAAAGACCGATCTATTCACGGCGCGTCTCCAATTGGCGGCGTACTGTTGCGAAGGACGAAAATTTAGCCGGGCCGTCAAGGCGCCGCAAACCGCGCCGCCCGCTTTCGTCACGCGGCGCGTCGCACGCGCGTTGTGAAGGCGTCCCGTACACCGAACCCCGCTCCAGGAGCCCCCGCCATGCCGCGCCGCGCCCTCCTCCTCCTTGCGGCGCTCCTCGCCGCCTCCCCCGCAAGCGCCATCCCGCCCGACGCCGCCTGGCGCGCCGCCGAGACTGCCCGCATCCAGGCCCACCTCCTCGGGGCCGAGCGGGAGATGGAGCTTCACGACGTGTCACAGCTGACCGCGCCGCAGCGGGCGGCGCGCGGGCGTGCCCTGGCCGCGCTGCGCCGCTACCGGCTGGCCGGCCGCTTCCCGCACAACCACCGCATCCCCGGCGCGCGCATCCCCGTCTTCGTGGACGAGCACGGCACCCCGTGCGCCATGGCTTACCTGATCGCCGAGTCGGGGAACGTGGAGCTGGTGCGGCGCATCGCCGCCACCCGCAACCTGGCCCTCATCCGCCAGCTCGCCGACGACCCGGAGCTCGTCGCCTGGCTCCGCGTGAACGGGATGACGGCCGCCGAGGCCGCGCGCGTGCAGCCGACGTACGGAGGCGAGGGAGGGGTGGAGCCGGTCGCCGACGAGTTCATGTGGGCCTACCACCTTGCGACCGGAGCCACGACGATCGCCAACGGCGCGCTGATGTACACGAGCCTGCAGGGCAGGTCGCGCCTGTGGGGCGGCGCCGCGATCGCGGGCGGGGCCTTGCAGACGGTGATGGGAGTGGGCGGGATGAGCGAGGACGCGGCGCGCCCGTACGGCATCTTCAACACCGGGTTCGGCGCCGCGACGACGCTGATCGGCGCGTACGCCCTCCTGCGCCCCGATGCGGCCCCCGCGCTCACCCGGAGCGTGCGCCTGGCCCCCGGCCACCACGCCCTGCTCGCCGCCGCCCCCCTCGCC
>JAUJMI010000403.1 GCA_030446945.1 Longimicrobium sp.
CGCAACACGCTGGACGTCGCTGCCATCCCCGTGCTCAAGCGCGAGACGCACCTGCCGGTGCTGGTGGACCCGAGCCACGCGGGCGGGCGCGCCGACCTGGTGGCCCCCCTCGCCTTCGCGGCGATCGCCGCGGGCGCGGACGGGCTGATCGTGGAGGTGCACCCCTCGCCCGAGACGGCGCTCTCCGACGGCGACCAGTCGCTCACCCACGGCGCCTTCGCGCGGCTGATGACGGACCTGCAGCGGTTCGCGGAGGCGTCCGGGCGGGAGCTGCCCCTGCCCGTGGAGGTGGGAGCGTGACCGAGGAGCAGGCATCCGCCGAGCTCGACCAGCTGCGCACCGAGATCGAGCGGGTGGACCGCGCCATCGTGGCGCAGCTCGCGGAGCGGGTGGCGCTCGCGGCGCGCATCGGCGCAGCCAAGAAGGTGCTCGGCCTCCCCACCCTGGATCCGCGCCGCGAGGCGTTCGTCGTGCGCCGCGCGGGCGAGCTGGCGCGCGAGGCCGGGCTCCCCGACGAGGACACGCGCTACCTCTTCTGGCACCTGATCGCCATGTCGCGCCGGGCGCAGCTGGAGCAGGGATGACCGGGGTGCGCTCGGCCGCGGTCATCGGTCTCGGCCTCATCGGCGGGTCGGTCGCTCGCGATCTCGCCGCACGCGGGGTGCGCGTGCTGGGGCACGACCGCGATCCCGCTGCGGTCCGCGACGCGCTGCGCGAGGGCGGGATCGGCGAGGCGCTGGCGGATTGGGGGGACGTCGGCGGCGTCGATCTGGTCGTGCTCGCCGTCCCCGTCACCGCCGCGCCCGCCGTGCTCCGTCTGATCCGGCCGCGAGGCGGCGCGCTCGTCACGGACGTGGGGAGCACCAAGGAGTCGATCGTCCGCGCCGCCGAGGACGCGGGGCTCGGCGAGCGTTTCGTCGGATCGCATCCGCTCGCGGGGGACCACCGCTCCGGGTGGAGCGCGTCGCGCACGGGGCTGTTCCGGGATGCGCGGGTCTTCCTCACGCCGACTTCGCGCACGATGCCCGACGCGCTCGAACGGGCACGCGCGCTCTGGACAGCGCTCGGCGCGGGTACGGAGGTGGTGGACGCCGCGGAGCACGACCAGCGCATGGCCGCCGTCAGCCACCTTCCCCAGGCGCTCGCCACCGCGCTCGGCGCGCTGCTGGGGGAGGCGGGGCTGGGCCGCGCCGATCTCGGCCCCGGCGCGCGGGAAATGACGCGCCTGGCGGGGAGCTCGCCCGAGATGTGGGCGGCGATCGCGGCGGACAACGCGCGGCAGCTGTCGACCGCGGTCGCGGCGATGCAGGAGCGTCTCCGCGAGCTGCGCGATGCGCTCGACAGGGGTGACGCCGGGCGGCTCCGCAGCTTCTTCGAAGAAGGCAGCCTCTGGTTCGCGGGCGGAGATCGGTAGACGCGCCCACGGGTAGCATATCCGCCTGTGGGCGTTATCTTTGCCCGTGCAGGTCCAGAGGCGGGCGCGGTGCCCGCGGCGTTTCGTTACCTCCGCAGCTTCCCGAGATGAGCGATACACTGGCGGTCACCAACCTGGGCGAAGACGCCGGGACGCCGGACGGCGGCAAGGCGTCATGGACGGAGCGCGCCGTCGCCCCCGCGCTCGCCAGGCACGCCGAGCGCCGCGAGCGCTTCGAATCCACGAGCGGCGTGGAGGTGGACCGCCTCTACACCCCCGAGGACGTCGCCGGGCTCGACTACGACCGCGACCTCGGCTATCCGGGCGAGTTCCCCTTCACCCGCGGCATCCAGCCGACCATGTACCGCGGGCGCTTCTGGACGATGCGCCAGTATGCCGGCTTCGGCACGGCCGAGGAGACCAACGAGCGCTTCAAGCTCCTCCTGGCAGCGGGGCAGACGGGGCTCTCCACCGCCTTCGACCTCCCCACGCAGATGGGGTACGACTCCGACCACTCCATGGCCGCGGGCGAGGTGGGCCGCGTGGGCGTGGCGATCGACTCGCTGGCCGACATGCGCAAGCTGCTGGCGGACATCCCGCTGGACCGCGTGTCGACCTCGATGACGATCAATGCCACGGCCAGCATCCTCCTCGCCTTCTACATCGCGGTGGCGGACGAGCGCGGCATTCCGCGCAGCAAGATCTCGGGGACGATCCAGAACGACATCCTCAAGGAGTACATCGCGCGCGGCACCTACGTCTTTCCCGTGGAGCCGTCGCTGCGCCTGATCACGGACATCTTCGCGTTCTGCAACACGGAGGTGCCCAGGTGGAACACCATCTCCATCAGCGGCTACCACATTCGGGAGGCCGGCTCGACCGCCGCGCAGGAGATCGCCTTCACCTTCGCGGACGGGCTGGAGTACGTGCGCCGCGCGCAGGCGGCCGGCCTGGACGTCAACAGGTTCGCGCCGCGCCTTTCCTTCTTCTTCGCGTCGCACAACGACCTCTTCGAGGAGGTCGCCAAGTTCCGGGCCGCCCGCCGCCTGTGGGCGCGGCTGATGCGCGAGCGCTTCGGCGCGTCGGACGAGGCGGCCAAGCTCCGCTTCCACACGCAGACGGGCGGGGTGACGCTGCAGGCGCAGCAGCCGCTCAACAACGTGGTGCGCGTGACGGTGCAGGCGCTGGCGGCGCTCCTGGGCGGCACGCAGTCGCTGCACACCAACGGCTACGACGAGGCGCTGTCCCTGCCGACGGCCCAGGCGGCGACGCTGGCGCTGCGCACGCAGCAGGTGCTCGCCTTCGAGAGCGGCGCCGCGGACACGGTCGACCCGCTGGCGGGCTCGTACTTCATGGAGTCGATGACCGACGCCGTTGAGGCGAAAGCGCGCGAATACTTGGACAACATCGAGGAGATGGGCGGCGCGGCCGCGGCGATCGACTACATGCAGGAGGAAATTCACCGCGCCGCATACGAGCACCAGATCGCCGTGGAGCGCGGTGATCGCGTGATCGTGGGCGTCAACCGCTTCCAGGCCGCCGAGGGAGATCCGGTGGACCTTGGCCAGCCCGACTTCTCGGCCCTGGAGCGCGGCCAGCAGAAGCAGCTCGGCGAGCTCAAGTCGTCGCGCGACGACGGCGAAGTGCGCGCGCGGCTGGAAGCGATCCGCGCCGCCGCCCGTGGCACTGACAACCTGATGCCCCACATCATCGACGCCGTCAAAGCCATGGTCACCCTCGGCGAGATCAGCGACGCGCTGCGCGCCGAGTGGGGCGTGCACCGGCCGGCGTGAGCACCGCACCGGCCATGGAACACGCTCACCTTCGCAGCTTCGAGGTCGAAGGATATCGGGCGATTCGCCACCTCCGGCTGTCTCGGCTGGAGCGCGTGAATATGTTTGTGGGTCTCAACAACACAGGCAAGACGTCGCTCCTCGAAGCTGTTCAGCTGTACGCGAGCCAATCACCTCTTTCAGTACTCCTCGGCACAGTTCGCGAACGCACGGGATTCCGTCCGCGATTCTCGACAAGGAAAAGGCTCCGAGGTCACTCCTGAACGGGTTTACGCGGCGGTCGAAGGAGTCCGGTCACTATTTCATGGCAGTTTCGCGGGCCAAATGAGCCACCCGATCCGTCTGGGTCCGGTCGGGGGAGAGGTGAAGCCCCTCACGATTGAATTGCCATGGGTTTCACCCGAGTTCCGTCCGGAGCACTCGACGGATCTGGAGATTTACCTGGAGTTCGATTCGCCACTCGTGGGAGTTAC